>JAKFCI010000113.1:0-7256 GCA_036676725.1 Chitinophagaceae bacterium | reverse complement strand
GAAGCTTCTGTACCTGCTGAAGTAGTAGAAAGAGAAAGAGCCATTGTTTTAGATGTGATCAAACAAGATCCGAAAATGGCTGGTAAGCCACAGGAAATGTTGGATAAGATCGCCCAGGGAAAATTAAATTCTTTCTTTAAAGAAAGCACACTAACGGCGCAGGCTTTTGTAAAAGACGGCGGCAAATCGGTAGGTGAATTTTTAAAAAGCATCGATCCTGAATTAAAAGTAATTGAATTCAAAAGAGTTGCTTTAGGATAATAAACCAAAGATCTTTAAATAAATAAAAGCTGGTGAGCAATCACCAGCTTTTGTGTTTTATAGCTGCATTTATATGTAGTTATTATTTTTTTATCCTGGCGCCCCAAAGAAAAAAGCCGGCTTTAATTCCAATGTAACTAAAAGATGCCAGCTCGTTTTTTCCTGTTAGGTTTACTTCCAAAGCCGTTCGAAACCTGCCTGTTTCAATACCACCACGGGAAACAAAACCAAATTTGGCATCACTTTGTAATTCATCGCTATTTTCAACATCTTGTGCAGGTATATCAAAGTAACCTACGCCTACGCCTGCAAATGGTCTTACTTTATTTGTATTAAAATAATAATCAGCAGTAAGTACTGTTGAAGTGGTAAAGTTTACATCTATAAAACCAACGGCTGAAGTACTTGGTCCTAAATTGGCGAATTCGAAACGAAGACCTACTGCAACTTTTTCATTTAAAGCATATTTAGGTTCAATAGCAATAATGGTGGTACTATGTAGTTTCGAATCAAAAGGAAGCCCGGCACCAACAGCAAGATCTAACTTAAAAGGTTTAAAAGTTCTTACTTTTTCCTGTGCTTGAATTGTACATGCAGTTAACAAGAGCAATAACAAGAGTGAAGATTTTTTCAACCGGAGAATAAAAATATTTTGTTTCGGCTTGCTTAATTTTCTCTGTCGAATGCTGTTAAGTAAAATCATAGCAGGAATAGTTTTGGTAAATTTTTTTGTGCAGTTAGGAATTTTAAATATGAAGCAATTGTACAATATCCATTTTGTTTTTAATAAATTTTAAAAATCTTTTTTAACCTGCACGAAAGCCCAGGCCGTAAAAGGCAAAATCGCAAAAACCGAAACTGCCAGCATCCAATTGAAATAAGAAAGAATAATAAAAAATATAGCCACGAGGTAAATTGGGTAAAGGATCATCAGCAAACCAGTTATTACTGAATCATAATGGTCGTTATCAAAATATATATCCGTAATCATTTTAACTAAGTAGTACAGCGGCGCATGTAAAACAAACCCTATTGTTCCCGGAATAAACAACAATATCTTTTTTATGATTGGTTGCGGCACATCAAACTTTTGTTTCAGTGCTTGTTTATCATCTTTGTCTATTTCATAAACCAGTTCATTTAATTGCGTATGTAGTTCCTGGTTAAAGTGAAGCAATTGTTTTCCTTCAGGTTGTAGTTTTAGTATTTCTTCTTTCAATATGGGCGCACCAAAATTGATATGGACATTCTTCCCAAAATTGCGGAAGCCACTGTAGTTAAAACCAACAGGAATGACTTTTAATTCCATGTCTTTTTCCCAGGTCCTGATGGCAAGTCGTGCTGTGCCTTTTTTTAGCGGTCGCAGATGCCATTCGTTAATGCAGCGGCCTTCGCTGAAGATCATTACCACTCCATTCTTTTTAAATACTTCCTGGCAAGATGCAAACGTGGTATAATTATGCGATAAATTCTCAACTCCTTCACTGGTCCTGTAAACGGGTAACAAGAACAACCATCTTAAAAGTTTTCCAATTTTTTTATTCTTAAATGCATCTCCTCTTGCCAAAGAAAAAACGCCTTCATCAAAAAGCGTCGTCATTATTATTCCATCCAAAAAAGAGTTGGGATGATTTGCCGCTAACAATAGCGGTCCTTTTTCTTTCAGGTAGCCTGGTTTATTAATAATTATTTTCCTGCAATAAATTTTAATTACGAGCCTGGAGTAAACTTTTATCAGGGAATAAAACACAAATGAAAATAAGGGAAAATGTAATGATAATTTTTGATAGATTTTAGCGATGCATCAACTTGTTCGTTGACCTAATGCCGTAACTTCTTCATGCGTTTTGGGCCGTACCAAAGCCAAAAACCTGTAACAGTAAATAAAATCAAAGCAAGACCCATCACCGTTGTGTAAACAAGCTTGATCCAATCGCCGGAAGTTTTCATACTGTAATCCAATAAAGAAGCATCATGGATTTTCTCGATAATATCCGAATTCCTTCGGCCAATTTGCAAAATGGCACCCGTAGTGCAATCAAGCTGCAATTCCCAGAAATGTTTAGCGTAAACAAACTTTACAATGCCTTTTTCTGGCCTGATATCTATTCGATCGATTGACGTAGAAAGATCAGCACTTACGGAAGAAAGTAAATGGGCATTTGCTTTATTTTTTAAACTATCGATAGAAAGCCAATGAGCAGCATTAGCAGAACTTCCTTTTGCAGTTGCTGGCAAAAGTCCTGTTTGTTTTTTCCAGCCAAGCAATAAACCGGTAACCGCAATAATAAAAAAGAAAACAAACAAAAAAATGCCTGTAACACGGTGCAATTTTCTTGCGGTGCGCAGCACTTTTGCTTGTTGCTTTCTTTTTAAATGCTCCATGCAACGAATTTAGATATAGCATAGGAGACCATAAAATGAATAACAGGCGGTTGCTTATTTTTAACAGATGATCAAAGCAAAGGAATTAAGGTTAGGGAATTTTATCTTTCAAAAAGTAAACACCCGCATTTTAAAAGTGGAATGCAGTTTTGCGCATTTCGACTTGCTTTCAAAAGGCGATGATAAAGACATTCATCCCATTGTATTGAAGGCAGATGTATTAGAACAATGTGGTTTTAAAGAGAATAAAGAATATGCATTGTTACCGCAAGCCAGGGAGTATATGCTAACGCTTGCTATTCAAGGCGGCCAGGTAAACGAAATTTTTGCCTATATAAAAAACAATGGTGAATGTTTTGCAAGAGCCACTGTAAATGGTTTGCCTGTGAGTAACAACATTTTTCATTTACATACTTTACAAAATTTATATTTTGCTTTAAGCGGTGAGGAACTGCAAATAAAAAAATAATTACAAGTATTTGTAAACGCCTTCTTTATATTGTTTCAAATCTTGCTCGGTAGATATTTCATCAAATTTATCTGTAGAACCATTTGCATTTTTACGAACTAATAGTACCAAAGCACCGCCAACAATTGTTCTTTGTGCTTTTTCAAAAATGCGGTCAAGCGAATCTGTGTCACGTATGGTTTGTAGTTCTTCTATTTCTCCTACATTAATTTTAAAATCTTGCATGCCTGTTCGTTGATAACAACTGTAAATTTATTTGTTGCCTTTGGTTAAATAAAAAAATCCGCCCTGTTTGCAGAACGGATCGTATTAAAAAGATGAAAACTTAACGTGAACGTGTGCCTGCTTTTTTTGCCGCCGTTTTACCTGCAGCAGATTTTGAACTTGTTCGTCCGTTGCTTTTGCTTGCTGCAGATCTGTTAGCACTGACAGCACTTTTTGGTGCAGTACTACTAGTGCTTCTTGATGAAGAGGCTTTTTTTGAAGCACCACCTTTACTTTTTGCCGCTGCTTTTCTTTTAGTTGTATTTGCTTGTTCCGCTTCCTGGTTTAACCTGCCAACTGCCAACTTAGTTAAAAGATCATCTGAAAAATATTCCTCGTTCAATGTTTGATCTAATAATTGTGCAATATCCTTCCTGTTTAATTCCAGCGCAAAAGCTTTGGCCGTGCCATAACCGCAAATTTCGTAATGCTCAATTTTTTGGGCACTGGCTATAATCGCTGCATCCATCACCTCCGTATTCATGTCTTCTTTCATTATTTTCTCGCCTTCTTCAATTAAGCCTTGTGTGCCTTTGCACTTTTGACCACCGCCACCAAATAAGCCCGATAAAAATCCTCTTTTGGTATCCGGTGCGGCTTCGCCTTTTTCACGAAGAAGTTGTTGCACTTTATCCAACCTGTTTTTTTGCGTCCTGGTAACTTTTAAGTGTTCCTGCAAAGCTTTTTTCAAAGCAGGATCTTTAGCTTTTTCTATCATTTTTGGAAGTGCATCAATGATTTGTTCTTCCGCTGAATAAAGATCCATGACTTCGTGTTTTAATAAGTCTTTCAGGTCTTTCATCTTGTCCATAATAAAATGTTTTATATATGTTATTATATAAACCTTGTGCCACGCATTAAAACGTAACACTATTTATTAAATGGAAATCTTTTATTGAAGAAGAAAATTTAGACCAAAATCCATGGAAAGCGGCTATGGGTAAACGTTTTCACAGTACTAATCTTCTTCGGTCTCTGCCAACTTGTAGTGCATGGCATTGTGCTTGGGCTTAATGGGCTGGCGATGGTGAATGCCCCATATTTTAGTAAATGCTGCACCATAATAAAGTATCAAACTTGAATAAAATACGAAAAGCAGTAAAAGAATGATGGAACCCGAAGCGCCGTAAACGTTATTTATATTACTATAGGTAAGCAACCAGCGAATAACGATCTTGCCAATATTGAACAATACACTTGTAAGCAAAGCGCCCATTAAAGCAACATCCCATTGCGGGCGGCCATCCGGCAAATAACGAAAAAGTGCAGCAAACCAAATGGTAACAATAAAAATAGATAGCAAGTGATTTAAACCAGTATTAAAATAAGGAGCAAAACTCGGCACCAGCTCCAACAAATACTTACCAAGTACTGCCTGCGCACCTTCAGCAACTACACCAACAATAAATAATAAACCCGCTCCAAGTATTACCAATATGGCTTTGAACCTGCTTTTCATGCTCGAAACAATATTGCTTTTTTTTAAAACTTTTATTTTCCATAGCTGGTTCAGCGAGCTTTTAATGACTTTAAAAAGTGTTGTCGCAACAAATAGCAGGAAAATAAAACCACCAATTGTGATCAGCCAATTTTCTGCCATGTTGCTAAAAGCCTTTAAAACTTCTAAAACTTGTAATACGCTTTCTCTTCCAATGATGGTGGTAAGTTGGTCAAATAGCCGGCCCTGTATTTTATCAGGCGGGAAAAATAATCCCAGTGCCTGGATAATAATGATCAAAATGGGTGGCAGGGCAAACGTGGTAAAAAAAGCTGTGGCGCCAGCCATGCGCAAAGGGTCATTCTTGCCCAGTTCGGTAAAGGCATCTTTAAATAATCGTGTAAACTGTCTAAAGGAAAATTTTTTTACGCCAGGCATATTCAGCTTTCAAGTTAACGTAATCAAACTACTGCACTAACATTTATTCAAGGTAAAATTAATTATGTTTCCGGCTCCGGTACTATTGGCATCGTCTGTTGCGTCGCACACTTGTGCTGTGGTATAGAAATCAACACAACAAACCCTGTTTACAAAAAAGAAAAACGGCAATCTTTTAAAAGAGATTGCCGTTTTGATTAAGTTTAATAATGCTTATTGCGCATGGCTGTTCCAAACTCTTTCCCTGTTAGAAGAACCGCTGTGAATTGGTCTTCTGTTGCGGGGAGCAGGTGCATTTTGTACCGGTGGCCTTTGGCTGGAAGAAGCAGTAGCTTTTTCGTAAGGATGTTCAACAGCCGGTATTTTTTGCCCGATCAATTTATTAATGTCTTTTAATAATGGTATTTCTTCACCATCGCAAAAAGAAAAAGAAATGCCGCTTGCGCCTGCACGTCCAGTACGTCCAATACGGTGTACATAAGTTTCAGGTACGTTTGGTAAATCAAAATTAATAACGTGTGTTAAGCTGTCTACATCAATGCCACGGGCAGCAATGTCGGTAGCCACCAACACTTTTAATTTTCCATTTTTAAAATTGCTTAGTGCATTTTGACGTGCCGCCTGCGATTTGTTACCATGAATGGCATCAGCTTTAATATTTGCAGCCCTAAGGTCTTTTACAACCCTGTCAGCACCGTGTTTTGTTTTTGTAAAAACCAAAGTACGGTTGATGCTGTGTTCTGCAATTAAGTGTACAAGTAAGGATTGTTTTTCACGCTTTCCAACGAAATAAACTGACTGGTCAATTTTTTCGGCTGTAGAGGAAACCGGTGTTACTTCAACCTTTACCGGGTTATTCAAAATAGAATTTGCTAAACCAGAAATGGTAGGAGGCATGGTTGCAGAAAAGAACAAAGTTTGTTTTTGCTGCGGCAATACTTTAATGATCTTTTTTACATCATGAATAAAACCCATGTCCAGCATACGGTCGGCTTCATCAAGAACAAATATTTCAAGATGATCTAAATGAATGTATCCCTGGTTCATCAGGTCAAGTAAACGACCCGGGGTTGCCACAAGAATATCGGTACCGTTACGTAATGCAATGGTTTGTGCATGTTGCGATACACCACCAAAAATTACTTCCTGGCGAATGCTTGTGTGCTTACCATAAGAGGTAAAGCTTTCATCTATTTGTGTAGCCAGTTCTCTTGTTGGTGTTAAAATAAGTGCCCTAATGTGTTTAAATCCTTTTGCATTACGACCATCGTTATGCAAAATTTGTAACATGGGTAAGGCAAAGGCAGCGGTTTTACCGGTACCGGTTTGGGCACAACCTAAAAGGTCTTTGCCCTCTAATACAACAGGAATGGATTGTTCCTGGATGGGTGTAGGCGTAGTATAGCCTTCTGTCTTAAGCGCCTTTAATAAAGGATCGATAAGACCTAATTGTTCAAAAGTCAATGTATAAAATAATTTATGTAATAAAATTCTAACGACCAGCCTTGTTAGTAAAACGGGAAAGAAGTTAGGGTATATCTCATCAATTATGACTGGATGAGCTTTACGGAATAAGGTTATCTAGTCTGCTAAGAGAGAGTATAATATCGGGACGAAGATAATAGAATATTTGTAAAATGTATGGTAAAAGACAATTAAATATAACGATAAAGAATACCCTAATTATTTATTAAACGAACTGAATCCATGTTGAGTTGTTTCTTTGTTATATGGATCAATCGCAGGTTTTGACATCGCTTGGGCAAATGCAAAACTATTTTATCTCCGGTGTAACACGCAATGTCGACTGGAGAAAACAGCAATTACTTAAACTTAAGGAAGCTTTATATAAGCACGAAGAATCTATTTATGAAGCCCTTGACCAGGATCTGAAAAAGAACAAGGAAGAAAGCTGGATCACCGAAATTGGCTTTACAATTACGGAGATCAATTTCGCTTTGAAGAATTTAAATAAATGGGCAAATAAAAAGTCTGTTGGTA
>JAKFCI010000112.1:0-4896 GCA_036676725.1 Chitinophagaceae bacterium | reverse complement strand
AGGAGCCTGAGTTACGGTTTTAACGGCATTAAAAAAAGATGCGCTTAATAAAGCGATTATTATTCAACTATTTCTTCAATAGTTTTATATAGACATCTCTATTGTAATCATCAGAACCCATGTTGCGCATAACCAGCTCGCCTGTTTCATTAAAAATAAAAGTAACAGGAATGCCATCTGTTTTAAAAAGGGCGGGCAGATTTTCAGCAGGATAATAAACAGGTACTTTCAGGTTTTTTGTTTTTGCATATTTCTTTGCCACCTCAAAATTGTCATCTAATGACAACATAACAAATACAGTATTTTCACCGGCCACTTTAGCAGCCAGTTCTTCAATAGATGGCATCTCGGCCCTGCAGGGCGGGCACCACGTAGCCCAAAGGTTTACAAAAACCTTCTTTCCTTTAAACGAACTTAAATCAACCGCATTACCATTGGCGTCGGTCATAGCAAAGGCGGGCAATTTATTGGTTGCTCCGGGTTTCTTTAATGCTTCTTGGGCGGTAGTTGATTGGACACCTCTTGCAGATGAAGAACAAGCAAAAAAACCAATTACTAAAAGAGCAAAGAATGCGATCGATGTTACGACTATTCTCATGTAAATAATTTAAAGTTCTACAGAAAGATATCCTGCTTTTTGCAATTCAAAGGCTTTAATAAAACCGTTCTCCGTGTACTTGATTCCCTTCACTAAATCGTTCTTTGTTTTATTGAATTTGGTTAGCGATAAACCACAGGCCATGATGGAAACATTTGGATACTTACTTATTCGCTCTACCCATGCTTCCGCATCTTCCGTGGTCAATGAAGTTACTGCTTCGCCGCAAACAATTATAACTACTTTACCTGTTTTTAAAGTTGTGTTAGCGGGTGATTGCAGTTGTTCAATGGTCTTCAACGCCTGGTTGATGTGTTCGGTTTGCCTTAAAAGAAAAAGCAGGTTGTCTTTTTTACCACTGTTGGCTTTTTGCGCAAAAACGAACGTACTAAATAACAGTGTTGCTGCTGCGAGCAAAAGGTGTTTGATTTTCATTTGATCTATAATTAATGATGAATAATAAGCTGCCTGCTATGGCAACATTTTTAAAGAAAGGTCCGAGGTCGCCTGGTTTGTCTAATTGAACGGATAGTGTTATGGGCACCAGCATCACCAGCAATATAATGGCTGCGACTTTGTTTTTATAACCCAGTAGCAAGGCTACACCACCAATGAGCATTAGTATCCCTGATAAAAGAATAGAGGCTTTAAATAAATTTTCGTTTTGTAGGAACCCGTAAACAGCGGTGGTTGAAAGTTTATTGAATATTTTCTCCGACTGGAAAAAATGATTGGTACTTGCATAAATAAAGATCAGGCTTGTAAATACCCGTAGCACTGTGAATGGGTTAGTTTTCATGGTGCAAATTTTAAGCAATGAAAACTGCCTGTTCGTGACATATATCACATGCACCTATCAACAACTTTATTTTTTAAAAGATGATTCTACTGTAAAACCTTTGGTAGCCATGTTATGCTTCAATTTCACAACAGGAAATGAAAAAGCATTTTAGCATTCTTTTATAAATTGAATCGGAGGTTTACCAGTTACTGGTTTTTGTTCGTATCGCTACTACCCTCTTTGCGCAGTTGTATTGGAAAACCAGGTATTATCGTTGCGCAGCCATTTATGTTACCCTATACCTCTAGTCTTTCTTAATCCATTCAATTGTATTTCTATTCATAACGATCCATCCCTTTGTTTCCAGCTTTTTTAATAATCGGCTGATCACTTCCCTTGATGAATTCAGATCATTAGCGATCTCCTGGTGTGTGATCTTTAAATGACTGCCCAATTTTTCTACCTGCTTTTCCAGGTAAAACGCCAATCGTTCATCCATAGCCGAAAACGCGATGGCATCAATTGTTTTCAGCAATTCTTCAAACCGGTTACGGTAAGACGTAATGACAAACTGGTACCAGCTTTTGTATTTGCCCATCCACTGGTCCATATACGTTAGGGGTATGGTTAAAACTTTTGCATCGGTAATGGCTTTGGCCAATACTTCACTGGTTTCCTGCCTGGTTGCACAAACCATAGAAAGTGAGCAAGCCTGGCCGGCATCAAGATTATAAATAAAAAATTCTTTGCCTTCATCATCTTCCCGGTACAATCGTACCAAACCATCTAACAAAAGCATGATGGAACGAATGGGCTGGCCTACTTTCAAAAGTGTTTCGCCTGCTTTAACTTCCCTTACTGAACCGTGTTCGAGCATTTCCTGGTACAAGCCTTCTTCCAGTGTTGGAAACAATTGCTTCAATTGAGATATATCCATAGTCTAGTTCAAAAAAGATAACAAAGGTTCGTTTTTCATTTACATTTTAAACTATTAAAAAGGTTAAACTAATGATGCGTAAACATCAATCGTACATTCACGGCGAGAATAAAAAAAACAAAGAGGGGAAAGAAGAGCAAGATGCAGGCAAATTTGATCCGGGTGAACGCATTCTTTTGAGTCTAAATAACAATTACAAGGCTTATTTAATTGCAGCGATTTATAATTAAATATATATTTTCAAATATTCGTTCAGCCAATCTTTAAAAAATGAAAATAAATACTTCCATTTCTTTTTGCGCATTATCCTTGTTAGTGGTTTTATCATTGCCGGTGAAGCAGGTTGCCGCCCAGCAACGTTCTACTTACGATCTTGCGGCATGGATCATTGCATCTGTTGATAGCTATGATACCACTACCATTAACTGGGCGCTGAAAGAAGGTGGACAAATAGATTTTAAACGTGCAGGCATGAATGCCCTGGAGCTTGCCATGTATTACAAGAAAACGGCCATGATCAAATTTTTGTTACAGAAAGGAGCCAGTGTAGATAGTGTAAACCAGGACGGATTGAATGCACTCCAGTATGCCGAAAAGATTGGCAACGAGGAAATAATACAGTTGATAAAAGAAAAGATAAAACCCATGGTAGCCGCACCAGCAAAACCGGCCATTACGGAAACCTTACCCACTAATGAAAAAACGGAACCGGTGACCAATGCACCCTTAAATACAAATGCCTATAAGGCGGGCGATAAGGTTTTAATGAGCAGGGACCGAGGTAAAACATGGGAACCCGGTACCATTAAAGAAGTATCTACCAATAAGAGGTTAATAGCAGATGGCATATCACCTTACCTGGTTGAAAATACAGCAAAGACAGCACAGGACTACCTTGATCTGAACTTCATTACCTCTTTCTCACGACAAGCTTGGTGGACAAATTTTTTTGTTGGAGACTGGAAGCTAAACTTACCGATAGCAGCAACAGAACGCATCATTGACCGCGACGTTTACCAGGTAATAAGTGGTGGAGATCGTTTACCTCCAATACGTATTAATGCCAATGGCACTTATTCATGGGTAATTGATAAGAAAAAAATCATCAAAGGCCGATGGATAAAAAATGCTGATGCTCCGGGCATCACGCTGCTAAATGGTTACAGGGGCGCCAATTGGATTGTATATAATACAACCGATAACAATAACCGCAAAATTTACAAAACAGATTATATCATCATTGCAGACCAAAAAGGAAATTATATTTCCTACCATGGTTTTAGAATAAAAGGAAAATAACAAAATTGAAATGCAAGGCCAGGTGTAACTTTTGACAACAAAGTTTAAAAGAAAAGCTTGATGCCTTCTTCTATTCTAAGAATAGAAAAACTAATGGAATGTTTCCCGGCACCATAATTTTGATGCATGAATAAGGATTTAATACTAAGAGAAAAGTTAGCGCTGCAACGAACCATACTGGCCAACCAGTCAACATTTTTATCTTTTTTAAGAACATCCATGTACTTTCTTATTGCAGGCATTAGTATCAATAACTTATTGGATATTAAATATGGCAACCTCCTGGAAATCATTTTTTTTATTGTCGCCGGTTTCGTGCTTACACTGGGTATTGTAAACTATAAAACCCAGCAGCGGAAAATCCTGGAAAGCAAAAAACATATTGGTGATTACCAGGATGATTATTTAAAACCAAACGACGTATAAAGTTTTCAATTACCAATCCATTTATAAAAACCCTGTTGCACTAAGACGGGACGAAGAGTAATGGCAGGAGAATAAATAAGGATAGCTCACCATTGATGTAAATAATTTTTTTCTCCAATACATGCACTATATTTTAGCAGGAATAAAACCAGCTGTTATGAAATTTAGGTTGCTCTTATTTTGTTTGCCCATTTACCTGTCGGTACAGGCACAGTCCATTGAACAGAAAGCCGGTGAATTGTTGCAGGCATATACGGAGCAAAATAAATTTAGTGGCGCCGTGCTTATTGCGGTTAAGAACAAAGTGCTGTTTCATAAAGCGTATGGTTTTGCCGATCGCGAAGCCAAAATACCGGCAACAACAGGAACAGAATTCAGGGCTGCTTCACTCACCAAAATGTTTACTTCTACCCTGGTACTGCAAATGGTGCAGGAAAAGAAGATCAAACTATCAGACCCGGTTTCAAAATACGTTCCCTTTTTTGCCCACGGCGAAAAGATGACCATCAAAAATTTATTGAGCCATACTTCCGGCATTCGCGGCACTACGCCTCCATCAGCAACTTCGCTTACGCATATGGTTGAAGGATTTAAGCCGGACACACTTGCATTTAAGCCCGGCGAAAAGTTCGAGTACAATAATTTTAATTATTTTTTATTGAGTTACATCGCCGAAAAATTGACCCGCACTCCTTTTCCCCTTCTATTAAAAAATAAAGTATTGACCAAAGCCGGTATGCAGCACTCGGGCATTGATTTCGAAGGCCGCAAATCAACCAACAAAGCCAAAGGTTATGTAACCAATCCTAATACACAGCTTTGGGTAGAAACCGATAATAAAGAAAAGGTAGAACT
>JAKFCI010000111.1:0-10300 GCA_036676725.1 Chitinophagaceae bacterium | reverse complement strand
AAAATGGATGGCCGCGAAACCTTTCTTGCCATAAAAAACGACGAAAATCTTGCCGATATTCCATTGGTTATTTTAAGTACTTCATCGAGTGTGTTGGATCGTATCTTCTTTCATAAAAAGAACATAGAATATATTACAAAGCCTATCCATTTTGATACCCTGGTTTCCATTGCGGAAAAACTGTTGGTCTATTGCAATAAGTAAAAGATAAATCTCATCTTTTTCAATAATTATTTACGCCAAGACTATTCTACAAATGCATCTTTAATTATTGCAGATGCCTTCTGTGAAAGCTATTGATGTATAAAACAATGTAGGTAGTGTATTACCAGCCCGGCGTGAAATTCAAACCAAAGTTTGCATTTTTAAAACCACCGTTTTGCCATGGTACGGCATAAAACGGCTCAATTATTAAATAACCAAAAAGATTGACCCTAAGTGAAACACCAGAACTTAAAATAAATTTTGAAGTTCTATTTACCCTGGCAGTTTTATCGCTACCCACAAAACCATCATAACCACCCCAGGCAACACCTGCGTCGGTAAATAAATTAAGTTCTGATAAGAAAAACCGCGATTTGATTCCAGACAATCTTTCAGGACCCGTAAATGGATAGCGTATTTCTGCATTCGCTACATACAACTGGCTGCCTATTAAATCATCTATGGTCAAAGCATTTCCCCTGGCATCGTTTTCTTCACGAAAACCAAGCGCATCGTACCCCCTCACCAAAGTAGGATAACCGACATACAAAGGTGGCAAGGTTCCATTTTCTGCATCCTTGCCAAAACGGCCTATATATAAGTTTCGGGTTGCTAGCGTAATAGGTGCCGCCCGGAAATAACGGCGATAGTCACCTGTAATATTTTTTAAATTAACTATACCTGCATATTGGCCTGCTTCAAAACGAAAACGATGACCAGATAAGGGTGAGGCCACTCCAAAGTTTGAATTATCACCAACGAAAGCAACATACACTTGCGCAAGATTAAAGCCACCCGGCGTATTTAATTTTTCTTTATCGTTACCAATATAAAAGCCGGTTACCGGGTCATAATAATCGCTGTACCTGTCCAACCTGTAATAATAGCGAGCAAAAGAAGTTCCACCTTCCAACCGGCGTGTTTGCGAAAAAGGGTGCGAAGCAAAAAAAGAAAATTGGTCTTCAAAAGTCCTTAAGAGGTCAATGGAAGAATTAACCACTTCCAGTGTTGTGTCTTCAAATTGCAAAGTATCTAAAAACAATCTTTGAGCGCCGGATAAGTAGGGAATGTGCGAAGCTGACACACCCCAATTGATCTTTTTCTTTTGATTCAAATAAGCAAACTGCCCGCCCAGGTCATATATTTCACCATTTAACGAAACAGCACCAAACAATTGATTGTTGCCTAAAATATCACTGAAGATTCCATTAACACCGCCTGCTAAACCGGTACCAAAACCACTTCCTGTAGATAAACCGACACCGGTATTACCTAAATAATCCAATTTAAATTTGGGTTGATAAGGACGCTCAATAAATAAATTTTCCGCAACCAATGCGAATGACGGTTCTTCAATATTTGATTTTACAATATCAGTTCCCAACCTTTTAAAAGGTGGCAAACTGGCTGCAAGTTTATCAACATCATTTTCATTTACAATTTTACCGGTTAACTCAGTTGGCAATGCTGAATAAATTGAATAACGATCATTGTTGTAATAAGTATACACTATGCGATCCATTTGCCTTGAAGCACTTATGGCCGGCGAATACTGCGTAATGCCTGTTATGCCCGAAAATAAATTGGTCAACTGTGAAAGCTGCTTCGATGAAAGGTTGTAGGTGTATAAATTTCGAAATCCATCCCGGTCCGATAAAAAATAAATCACATTTTGATCGCTTGCAAAAACCGGGTTTAAATTGTTGGCGCCTTTAAAAAAATCAAGTTGCGAAACAACATTTGTTTCAACATTCAGCAAGGCTATGTTATGTGCATAAACGTGTTGTGTCGGGTTATTTAAACTACCCTGCCTGTCGGTTGCAAATGCGATCCATTTCCCGTCAGGAGAAAATGAGGGCTGCAAGTCTGCATATCGATCGTTGGTTAATTGTTTTACATTGCCTGAATTCAAATCGTAAGCAAAAAGATCGCTTTGACCATCCACCAAACCGGTTACAACTATTGTACTTCCATCTGGCGACCAGGTAGGATTTCCAATAGCGGGTACACCTGGCAAGTTTACTTCCTTAACTTTCTTCCCGTTTTCTGCATTTGCTAAGATCAATGTATTACGACCTTTTGCAAAAGCTACAAATGCCAACTGCCTGCTATCGGGAGACCATGCAACAGATGACTCGAAAGAACTGTATTCATCAATATGAGATCCAAAAGAATTGGACGTTATTTTTTTCTTGTTGGTGCCTGTTTCAACATCAGCAACATACAAATCAATATTGAATAAATTTTTCTCTGTCCAATAAGCAACACGTTTACCATCCGGGCTTATGGAAGGAACAATATTGAGATCACCACCATTCTTTTGATCGATCAATTGTTTACCCGGTGGCGTTGCATTTGTTTTTGCTATAAAGGGAGTGTAGGATGTCTTTATAGCTTCTTTCCATTTCTCAGAAAAAGTTTTCGCATCAATTTTAAATAAATTTTTTATGGCCTTTTCATATCCTTCTTTTGCGGTTTCAATAAATAACCGACGAATAATTTGGTCACCATAAATTCCTGTTGTGTAGGTCCAGAAAGCCTGCCCCCACCTGTAGGGAAAATATTGGTCAGGGCGATTTGTCAGATCTTTTAAAGTTGGTAGTTTATTGTTGGCCACACCACTGCGCAACCAAATGGCCGTATGTGCATCAACGGGTCCAATGGACATATATTCAGCAAGCCCTTCTACCATCCACAATGGAATGTTGCCAACGGCATTCAAGGATAATGTATCTATTATTAAATGATATTGAAAAGCATGCACCAATTCATGTCCTAATACATGATCGGTTTGTGCATTTGATTCCATGAAAGGAAAAATAACGCGGTTTTTTAAAGCTTCTGTAACGCCGCCTGTACCAACACCAATTTGTCCTTCTATTGCACGTGTTTGTTGAAAATCTGCATGGTTATTATATAAAAGAACAGGATTTTTTTCTGAAAAGGTATCTCGAAAAATGGCTTGGTGCATTTTATACCAATGCTCCGTTCGCTGGGCCATATTATTGCGCCGGTCCTTACTGTTTAGGTAATGATAAATTTCAAAATGAGGCGTTTCTAAAACTTTAAAATCAAATTGCTTATAGTTTACTTTATTTCTACCGAAGTATTGAGCATTTGCAGATGGTGTACAGAATACTAATAAAAAAAATAAAGAAAAAACCGGTACAGGAGCATAAATGCCTTTGTTTGTGAGTGTGGGCATATCACTGAGTTTTTCAATTCAATAAATACAAGAATTGAACCAGCAGTTTACCCTGTACACTCCAGAATGTGAATGAACATTAAAATTTTTAAATAAATTAATTGACCATAATGTTTTTATGGACCATTTCGCCACGCTCCTGTTTTTCGGGTAATACGATTATAAAAATAGTCCCATGTCCCTCAATACTATTTGAGGCAATTATCCCATTGTGTTTTTCGATAATTTTTTTTGTGATGGAAAGTCCTATCCCGGTGCCATCATACTTTTCACGGGAATGTAAACGTTGAAAAATATTGAATATGCGATCTGCATACTGACTATTAAATCCTATTCCATTATCCTCAATAGTAATCCTGAAAAAAGTACCCTGGGGATCGAATGAATCTACAGTGCTTAGCGAATTAACCCGGGTAACATTAATTTTAATTTGCGGCGGCGTATCCTGTTTACTAAACTTGAGCGCATTGCTAATAATGTTTTGAAATACCTGCCTCATTTGGCCGGATACGGCATCTATAACAGGCAAAGGACTTGTTTCTATTTTCGCATCTTTTTCAATAATTGCCCACTCCAGGTCCATCAAAACATCTTTAACGATGGCATTTAAATCTGTTTTTTCAAATAGAATGGAAGCAGACAAGCGTGAGAAAGTCAAAAGATCATTTATAAGGTTGGTCATGCGGGCGGATGATGAAATGATCCTGTTCATATAATCTACCAAACCTTCTGGCATTTTATCCAGGTATCTTTCTTTAATGATCGTGCTGAACATATGAATCTTACGCAGAGGTTCTTTAAGGTCATGGGAAGCCACTGATGCAAACTGCATCAACTCTGTATTTGATACTTCCAGCTCCTGGTTTAAGGTAATTAATTCGGCAGTTCGCTCCAGCACTTTCTGCTCTAATACATCGGTCATAATCTTTTGATCATGCACATCGGTACATGTTCCAAACCATTTGGTGATGTTGTTATTTTCATCTTTTAACGGTAATGCCCTCCCTAAAAACCAGCGGTAACTACCATCATACCTACGGAAGCGGTATTCAATCTCGTAAGGATCTCCTGTTTGAAGTGAATGACGCCAAACTTCCCATGCTCTTTCCTGGTCATCGGGGTGAACAACTGTATTCCAGCCAGTGTCTTTTGTCTCTTCGTAAGTAAGACCCGTATAATCATACCACTGCTTATTATAAAATTCATGGTATCCGTCCGATTTGGTAACCCATACCATTTGCGGCATAAAGTCCGTTACAAATTTGAATTCTTTATTCAGCCGAACTAATTCTTCATTAGCAGATTGAACAATTTTTCTTGCTTTAACTTGTTCTGTTACATCATTGGCAAAAGCCAATATGCCATTGATGTTGTTGTTTGCATCGTAAGTAACCTGGTAAATAAAATTCAGGTAAATTTCTTCTTTATTTTCATGATCCTTAGAAAGGACCATGCGCATTTCTTTACCAATAAATGGAACACCAGTTCTATACACATCATCCAATATTTCAAAAATACCCTGGCTTGCTAATTCAGGAAGTGCTTCGCGTACAGGCAATCCTGTTAGCTGCCTTTTGCCAAATAGATTTTGGTAAGCAGGATTCACTAGTTCAAAAACATGATCAGGTCCATGTAGCGTACAAATGATGGCGGGTGCCTGCATAAACAAGTTATGTAATACTTTCTTCTGCAATTCAATGGCTTCCGTTCTTTGTTCAACCAAACCTTCCAACTCCACGTTCGAGGCCAGCAACCGCTCGTTCAATTCTTTTAATTCAATAGCAGTTACATCCATCATGGCCCCAACCATACGGTAGGGAATACCATTTTCATCTTTAATAATAGAACCTTTATCAAAAATATTTATATAGGTACCATCACTCTTTTGAAAACGATAATGACAGGACCAATCAATTGATTCGTTGATGGCGTTATTCAATTGGATCAATACTTCTGCCTGGTCTTCTGGATGTATATGTACCAACCAAAAACGTGCATCAGTTTCAACTTCATCTTTTGTATAACCAAACCAATTATAAAAACTATCGCTCCACCATATTTTATTCTGAACCAGGTCCCTGTCCCAAATGGCATCACTGGTTGCATAAGAGATCAAGCGGAAACGCTCCTCGCTTTCCGTTAATTCCAAGGTGCGGGTTTTAACTTCTTCTTCCAAACGATTATTCAGATCATGGAGGTTTTCTTTGATCTTAATCAGTTCGTGGTAACTCGATTTTAATTTCTCTTCTGCTATTTTTTGCTCATTGATATCTATAAGAGTAACAACCAAACCATCATCCATTTTATTAGCAACTAGTTGAAACCATCTTGTTGCGCCGTTCAATTCCAAAACAATATCTGTACTTAGCGCTGTATTGTTTTCTACAACCGAAATCAACTTTTCTAACATCCCTTTTTTTGTAAGGATGGGAAATTCTGTTTTTAATGATTTTTGTAAATACTCGTTTCCTTTTTTTCCCAACAAAAGATCCGTTGCATAGTTTGACGCAGTCCAACGAAAATCAATAACCTTGTCATTGTTGCGAATACTTTTAAAAGCCATAATGGCATTGGATGACGTATTGAAAACGCCATTGATAATATTATTCAATTCTTTCAGATCTGAAATGTCATAAAAGGTTATGATAACGCCATCCATTTGTTTATCCTGCCGAACGTAAGGCAAGATGCGCATAAGGCTTGCCTTTCCATTACTTAATTGCACTTCTTTACTTATAATAGAACCTTTATTTAAAACCTTGGTTATTTCAACTAAAAGATTCTCATATTTTAGGTTAGTAGATATATGCTCAATGGGTCGGCCAATATCTGAATCAATCAGGTTAACCAATTTAATGGCAGCCGGGTTGAATTTCCGGATGCGCAATTTTTTATCTACAAAGATTTGCCCGATATCTGTACTTCTGAAATAATTATTAAGATCATCATTCAGTTCAATCAGCTCTTTGATCTTTACCTGGTGTTCGGTATTAAGAGTATGTAATTCTTCATTCAAAGATTGCAGCTCCTCGTTCGAACTTTGAAGTTCTTCGTTTGCAGAAAGCAATTCCTCGTTGGAGGATTGAAGTTCTTCGTTTGTTGTTTCTAAACTTTCAACGGCAATCTGAAGATTAACACGGGTTTCTTTTAATTCATCTTCCAGCTCGTTGATGTAAACCAATTCAGATTGATTTATTGAAGACAGATCTGCAACTGGCTTTACCGGAACATGTTCTTTGTTCTCGCCAAAAACAATCATCAAAAGTCCATTTTTTACATCAGGTGGTTTGATATAAAAATTTATACTCTTACCCGTATTGCTACCATCCTTTATATGGATGTTTTGAACGACAATCTTTTCGTTTTGTTTAATGGCTTTGCGAAGCCCTGTATTTAATGCAATGGAAAGCTCGGGCGCCACCATTTTTAATACATTAAGCGAAACAATTTTTTGAGGCAAGGTTAAGTACTTCCTGAAATCGCCGATTGCTTCTTTTATTTCGTAATTGCGATCAATATAAATAGCGGCAAATTGAAATTCTTCGGTAAGAATATTTTTAAAATCCTCAGCAAGTTCTTTTGTAATTGTATTTTCTTTTATAGGAACGGAAACAGGCTTTTGTAATTTGTAGGTGCCGGCAGATTGATAAACGCTTGGTTCATAAATCCGTTCATTAGAAATCTTTTTAAATATTTTCCATTTGCTGTCTATTTCGTTAAGGGCTGATGAAATAGAAGAAGGTGTTTCGCTTGGACCTAAAAAAAGGTAGCCGTCTTTATTCAAAGAATATAAAAGCGTTGAGAATACTTTGCGCTGCAACACGAGATCCATATAAATAAGCATGTTTCGGCAGCTAATGATATCATTATTTATGAATGGAGGATCTTTTAAAATGTTATGCCGTGCAAAAACAATTTGCTTTCTAACTTTTTGGATGATGACATACTGTGAACCGTGCTTTTCAAAATACCGATCTAAGATTTCGGCACTCATATCATTTGCAATTGAAAGAGGGTAAATGCCTTTTGAAGCTTGTTCAACTGCATCAATATCTATATCAGTTGCAAAAATCTTTATATCAAGGTCTCTACCTGTTTTTCGTAAAGCTTCATTTAATAAAATGGCAATGGAATAAGCTTCCTGCCCTGTGCTACAAGCAGCAATCCATACTTTTATAACCTCCTTATCAGTCTTTTGATTTAAAACATTAGGAATTAAAACATTTTCAAACGTTTCAAAAGCTGCAGCGTCCCTGAAAAATTTCGTTACGCCAATTAAAAAATCTTTACCCAAAACTTTACATTCATTTTCATCCGTACGTAAAAGTTGCAGGTATTCGCTAAATGTTTTTTTACCCAGTTGGTTCATCCTTCTAAGAATACGGCGGGCAATTGTTGGCGTTTTATAATTATGGAAATCGTAATTACAATGTTTTTCCAGTAATCGATAAACTTCAGGTAAAGCTTTTTCATCTATCTTCTCTTGTACTGTTCGTATGTCCTTTTTTTCCTGCACATAAGCCATGATCGCTTCCGGCATTTCATCCGGGGCCGAAACATAATCGGCATATCCTGCAGCAATGGCACTATTCGGCATTCCGTTGAACTTTGCACTTTCGGGATCTTGCACCAAAACAATTCCGCCAGCATTTTGAATGGCTTCAATTCCTCGCGTGCCATCTGTGCCTGTTCCTGAAAGAATGACAGCAATAGCCCGGCTACCTTGATCTTCTGCAAGCGATTTTAAAAAAATATCAATGGCCGTATTTGGTGAACGCGGTATTTGTTTTTCAATTAACTGCAGTTTGCCATCCTTAATTTTTAAAACTTTATCGTTTGGAATTACATATACACAACCTTTCTGAACCTGGGCGCCATGTGCCGCTTCCACTACGTTCATTCGTGTATGTTTAGAAACCAGTTCAACCAGCAAGCTCTTATGATCAGAAGATAAATGCTGGATAATAACGAAGGAAAAATTTCCATCGGAAGGCATATGATCGAAAAATTCATGGATCGCTTCCAATCCCCCGGCGGAGGCACCGATGGCTACAATAAAATGATTTTCTGAATAATAGGTGGTGTGTGTTTTTACTGGCATGAATAAGAGGCAAAGGGTTTTAAACGAAACTAAGAGGTTGGGTTATGTAATGCATATTCAATTAATACGTTCCGAAATGTTTCGGCAATTTCCAACTCCTCTTGTTTCCAGGGAAATGAAGTATTTTGAACAGTTTCCTGCCAAATTTTAAATGAACTACGTGGGTGATAATCTTTTTTATTGGCTTCAAATTGCAAGGCCTCATTAGGATTACCGCTCCAGTTAATTTTTTGGTTGGCTTCTTTTCTAAACGCTAATAAATAATTTCCTTTATCAGGCTGAATAGGTAGGGCTACCAAGCCACTAACCTGCTGTGCATATGCTTTTGCATTTTGAAAAACCGAAGAAATTGATGGCTGATGATAAATTTTACTAACATTTTTATTTTGCAACCAAAAAATTAATTCTTCTAACTGGTTATTTTCTGGCACTTGACCAAAAGCCCGTAATTCATTATTTATAGAAAGTGCAAAACCATCCGCGTTTAAAAGTTCAAGCAATTCTTCTTTTTGGGCAAATAAACCACCCACTAAGGTTTCACTTTTATAAAGGGTTTCTGCAATTTTATTTAGCGTCAGGTACAATTGGGCTGTGGCATCAAATTCCTGTTTATTCTGCAAGGCAGAAATTTTTGATCCGATTATACCCGAGAGCAATTCAAAAACGGAGCACGCCTGGTACGACAAATATTTAGGTGTTCTGTGATGACAAGCAATCAAACCCCATAATTCACCATCTTTTAAAATACGTGTTGACATGGAAGCAACGACATTCATATTTCGCAGGTATTCCAGGTGTACTGCTACAACACTACGTAAATTGGTGTCGGTTAAATTGGTGAATGCATTTGTAATGCTATTAATTACAGGATATAATTTTGTTGGTGCGTAATTGATATTTGGTATTAATCTATATGCATTTTTCTTATACATTTCGCGGGCCTGTTTTGGAATATCAGATGCAGGAAATACAAGTCCGTTAAATGATTCCATGCCGTCCTCTTTCGCTTCTGCTAGTACAGTTCCATTCCAATCCTTATCAAACTGGTAGATCATTACCTTATCAAAACCCGAAAATCGTTTTAATGCTTTTGAAGTGATTTCCGAAACACCAGCAATACTGTCCGCCTTTTCTATTTGCTGAATAATAAATTTCAAATCCTGGTAAATAGATACAAATGAATTTTCTTCTTTCGAAGTTTCAATTTGCTCCAGTTCAATTATTAAGTAGGAAGGCTGTTGTAAAATAAGCGCCAGGTAAGTTTGGTCTTTAATTGTTACTGTAACTGGAATTTTTTCTTCAGCTATTCCAATTAATCTTTCTGAAATAATTTGCTTTTCATTTGCATTAATATGATCAAAAAATATACTTCCAATTAAACTCTGAGGCGACGTTTTGAAAACAGGTTCAGCATTTTCACTAACCTGCACAATTGCATAATTTTTATTATCAACAACTAATAGAACGCCATGAGGTTGAATCATATTTGTTTGATTAAACTAACAAGTGTTTGATCGCCTAAAATAGTGATAAAATCATATAGGCTCAGTCGCATAATTTTAAAAATTGGCAAATACCCGGCGATATCCCGAAATTCGTTTTTTGAATCATTCAATTGAAATATGAATCTACTAATCCTGGGGTCCGGCGGGCGTGAACATGCATTTGCCTGGAAACTTGCTCAAAGTCCGTTATGCGAAAAGCTTCTTATTGCCCCTGGGAATGCGGGTACTTCCCTGTGTGGAACTAATGTTCCGACTGGTGTAAATGATTTTGAAAGTATTGCGAGC
>JAKFCI010000110.1:0-4814 GCA_036676725.1 Chitinophagaceae bacterium | reverse complement strand
ACCGTTAGTACTTTTTTATTCTGTTGTGCAAGTGCAATCAGCTCAGTTCCTTCGGCTACTGTCACTGTAAATGGTTTTTCTACTACAACATGTTTACCAGCCATTAAAGAAAGCTTAGCATATTCAAAGTGTGTGGTATTTGGTGTATTAACAATTACCAACTCTACTTTTTCATCAGCTAATAAATCTTTTAAAGAACGAAATGTTTTGACGGAAGGAAATGACTTTTGTGCTTCATTTTTAGTACGCTCTAAAACTGAATGAAAAATAAATCCTTCGTTTGTGACAAGAAACGGAGCGTGAAAAACCCGCCCTGACATACCAAAGGAAAGCAAAGCTGTATTAATAGGTTCCATTTTTAAATATTAATTATACAGGCAATAAAATAGTAAAGTTTGCGCCTTCACCAAGAACAGAATCAGCCCAAATAGCGCCATTATGATTTTGTACAATTTTTTTGCAAAGACCTAAACCAATTCCTGTTCCTTCGTATTCGGTTTTACCATGCAAGCGTTTGAATAAGCTAAAAATTTGTTCTGCATACTGTTGTTCAAACCCAATGCCATTGTCCGTAAAAATTATTTTTAAATAAGCCTGCGCTGGATTTGGTTTTATAATTGAGGTGGAATTAGCTGCAATGATTTCGCCGGTGATTTTTATTTCCAAAGGAATACCTGGCTTGGAAAACTTTAAAGCATTACTGAATAAGTTTGAAAAAAGCTGGTTCATTTGCGATTGCACAGCATTGATTGCTGGCAATTTATCTTTAACTATAATTGCTTGTTTTCTTCCAATGGACACTTCCATATCTGCTTCAACATCTTCAATAATTTGATTAAGATCTGTTGTTACAAATTGTTGTTCTTCTCTTGTTTGATGTGAATAATGTAAAAGGTCAGTAATAATGGTTTTCATGCGTTGCACAGACGTGCCTATCTTTTTCAAATAATTTTTTCCGCGGTCATCTAATTGCGCTTCATTATTTTCTAATAAAAAACTACTAAAGGTTTGCACTTTGCGCAAAGGTTCCTGCATATCATGCGATGCCGCATAAGTAAATTGTTCCAATTCTTTATTAATCAGTTCCAACTCCACGTTCTTTGATTCAAGTTCCGCGGTTCTTTGCTTAACTTGTTTATTCAGTTCTTCCTCAAATAATTTGTGTTCGTGTATATCCGTGCTGGTACCGATCCATAACTGGATGGCACCATCTTTATCGAATTGTGGAATTGCCCTGCTTAACTGCCACCTGTATTCTCCATCTTTATTTTTAAAGCGATGATGGAACACAAAATCTTCAAACTCTTTAATTGAATGCATCCACTGTACAATATTTTCTTCCCTATCGTCCGGGTGTACAATTTGTAACCAACCTTCATTTTGAATTTGTTCCTCGGTCAGTCCCGAAAATTTATAAACTGCCTGGTTAAAATAATTTAGATTACCATTTACGTCACTTGTCCAAACAAATTGTGGCATTGCATCAGCCATAAGACGAAATCTTGCTTCGCTTGCCTCTATTTTTCTGCGGTTGATTACTTGCTCTGTAACATCAAGCGCTGTATGTAAAATAGCAAGATCAAATCCTGTGTGAGGTAAAGGTGTGTAAGAAATATTATAATAGCGTTCCTCGATCTTCCCGTCTTTTTTTAAACTGATTGGAACTTCGTATCCTCTATAAGATTCACCCTTTTCATAAACTACATCAAGAATATTATTGATTGGCTGATTCAATAATTCCGGTAAGACTTCCAGGAATGGTTTACCTATAACATCATTATTTTCCTTGTCAATTAAAGTAAGCATTGGATCATTAATGCTTTCAAAAACCATTTGCTTGCCACGTGTTAAACCAATGGCTAAAGGTGCTTTCATTACCAAATTGCGAAAGTTTCTTTCACTTTGTTCAATTTTTATTTTTGCCAAATTAAGATCTGTAACATCGGCAGCCGTGTTCATAACTCCGTATACGTTACCAGATGGATCGAACAATGGTGTAAAACTATAATTGAAAAAATACGGTTGAAGTTTACCATTTACAAATAAATCAACTCGTTGGTGTTTTGCATTAAAGGCAAGCCCCGTTGTATATACACTATCAAGTTGCTCAAAAATTTCCTGGTTCGATAATTCGGGTAAAACTTCAGCATATAATTTGCCAATAACATCAGTCCCTTTATCCCAGGCTTTTAGTATTGCTTCATTAGCAAACTGTATCCTCATTTCTTTTCCTGTATATACACCAATTGGGAAAGGTGCACTTTCAATTATGGATCGAATTTGTTGCTCGCTTTCTTCAATTTTTTTACGTGCTATAACTTTCTCTGTAACCTCAATGGCTATCACCATAATACCGGAAATGGTATCATTGGCTTCCCTGTAAGCTTCATAAACAAAATCAACTAAAACTGTTTGAATACCATTTGCACGTGGTAAATTAACAGGAACTTCGTACGCTTTAAATGCTTCCCCGGTATTATAAACGGATTCAAGTAATTGTTCGAACCCTTGTGCTTTCACTTCTGGTAATCCTTCAAATAATGGTTTGCCCAGTAAAGCATCTGCTTCTTTACCCCATAATTCAAACATGCGTTCATTTGCTATTTCAATAACATGATCCGCTCCTTTTAAAATACACATGGCAACCGGCGCATGCAGTATAATATTGCGCAAGTTTTGTTCGCTTTCTTCCACCTTTTTTTGCGCCAAAACTTTATCTGTCACATCAATGGCAGTATCAATGATACCAAACACTTCGCCATCGGAATTAAAAAGCGGCGTATATGAAAAATCAAAATAAAAACTTTGCAAAACGCCATCAACCATTAATACGGCAGGCGTGGCCTTGGCCTCATATGTTTTTCCACTGGTAAATACGTCATCCAAAATTTGAAGAAAAGGTTGTCCTTTTAATTCCGGCAAAGCTTGTCCTAATGGCATGCCTAATATCGATGGTCCTTTACCCCAAACCTCTATCATGGCTTCATTGGCTACTTCAATCACCAAATTTCTTCCGGTTAATAAGCAAGTAGGTACGGGTGTATTTTCAATAAGGCTTCTAAAACGGTGCTCGCTTTCTTCCATTTTTTTGCGAGCAATCACTTGTTCGGTTACATTATGACAAAGTGCCATCACGCCATTTATCGTTCCATCATCCTCTCTATACGGTTGATAAATTACATTGAGAAATCCTTCAATTTTTTTCCCGTCTTTGAATATTAAATAAGGCGAACCATATAAATAAATAGTTTCGCCAGTTAACCGCACTTTTTCTAAAAGCGAATAGTATTGTTCTTTTGCATCTGGAATAATTTCGAATAAAGGCTTTCCCAACATTTCAGAAACCTTTCTGTCAATTAAACTTCCATAAGCATCGTTTACTATTTCAACCCTCATATCCGCTCCGTATAAAATAACAATTCCTACAGGCGCTTCTCTCACCAGGTTTTGAAATCTTTTGTCAGAAATCTTAAGTTGTAATAAAGTTTGAATTTGATCCGTAGTTTCTTTGCAAATCACAAGCACGCCTCCAACTTTTCCGCTTTCATCAAAAACAGGTGTATAACTGAATGTCCAGTAAACATCTTCAAGTCTTCCGTTTCGATAAATGGGTATCAGTTGATTTTCACTCCAGGTAGCTTCACCCCCCGTCATTACCTGGTCTATTAAAGGATGGATAATGTGCCAGATTTCAGGCCAACATTTCTCACCTTTTTGACCTAATGCTTTTGGGTGTTTGCCTTCCTCTCCCATACTCGGGCGATAAGCATCATTATAAAACTGGATCAATTCTTCGCCCCACCACAGAAACATGGGGAATTTAGAATTTAAAAGAATACTAAGCGTGCTTCTCAGGCTTTGCGGCCATCGGTCAGGGCTGCCTAATGATGTATTTTCCCAATTATGATTTCGGGTACGTTCACCCATTTCCCCTCCGCCCTGTAAAAAAGAAAAAGAGGTTTTAGAAGATAAAGTTTCCAATACTATTTGCGCTAATGATTAATAGGAAGATTGAAAGTACGTAGTTAATCAATTAAAGGTGCTTTAAGATGGTTAAAAACGTCTTTTCAATATAGAAAGATGCTTGTAAAGGTGCGGATAAAAACTGAATGTTTTGGAATTCACATTTAATCTTTTCGTCATTCATCAATCAGTCGCGATTGTAGATATTGGTCCATTTTTTTAAACGCCTTTTTGCATCATGATTTATTTGTCCTTTCAATAATCGCCATGTCCAATTTCCTTCTGTTGATGAAGGTGTATTCATCCGGGCCGATTCATCCAAATTCAACAGATCCTGGACCTGAATGATAGCGGTTTTGGCAACCGAGCCCAATGCCAATCTACATAGCTGTTCTGCAATTTCTTCTTCCTTTACTTCCTTACCCAAATAATTATTGATCCTTTGACGTACATATTCATCAGCATCAATTCTGTACCATCCACGAATGGAATTATTATCATGTGTTCCTGTATATACAAAATAATTTAAACCATAATTATGCGGCAAATGTTCCGAGGTTTGGAATTCATCACCAAAAGCAAATTGCAGCACTTTCATACCGGGCAAATCAAATTCATCTCTCAGGTTGTAAACCTTGTCCGTTATTTCACCAAGATCCTCTGCCAAAAATGGAAAAGCACCTAATGCTTTTTTTACCTTCACAAAAAAATCACTGCCCGGCCCGTTTTTCCAAGATCCTTCTTTAGCTGTTTTGGCGCTGGATGGTACTTCCCAATAATCTGCAAAAGCCCGGAAATGGTCAAGTCGCAATAGATCAAATAATTCTTTATTTTTTTTAGTTTCAATAACT
>JAKFCI010000109.1:0-4943 GCA_036676725.1 Chitinophagaceae bacterium | reverse complement strand
TTTTCGTGATTGGCGCTATGAAGCAGATGATGAAACAAAGCCAAAAAAAGATTTTGTGTTGAATAATCCCTTGTACAAAGGAGAAATATTAGTAGCAGGAAAAAATTTTGGTTGCGGATCATCACGGGAGCATGCAGCCTGGTCTTTACTGGATGCGGGCTTCAGGATAGTTGTCTCCTCATTTTTTGCCGACATTTTTAAAAACAATTCATTAAACAATGGTGTTTTGCCAGTACAGGTTAGTGATGATTTTTTAGAAAAAATATTTTTATTGGATGCAAAATCTAAAATCAAAGTTGATGTAGAGAAACAAACAATAACAATAAGTGAAACTGGTGAACAGGAACATTTCGAGATCAATCATTATAAAAAAACGTGCCTGCTGAATGGTTACGATGATATAGACTTTTTAATCAGCATTAAAGATGATGTATTAGCATATGAAAAGAATAGAGAATTAGCAGAAATAAATTTAACATGAAAAAGAACATAGCTGTCATATTTGGAGATGGTATTGGACCAGAGGTTACACAACAATCAATAAAAGTATTGAATGCAGTTTGTGAGCAATTTGGTCATGAATTTAAATACCAGTATGCATTAATGGGAGCAGTTGCCATTGACAAAACAGGCGACCCTTTACCAGAGGAAACCGTAGAAATTTGTTTGAATACTGATGCAATATTATTTGGAGCGATCGGTCATCCAAAATACGATCACGATCCTTCGGCAAAGGTTAGGCCGGAACAAGGATTACTAAAACTGCGAAAAACACTGGGGTTGTATGCAAACCTTCGTCCAATAACAACATACGCTTCCCTCCATCATTTATCCCCGCTGAAAGACAAACAATTGGAAGATGTAAATTTCATCATCTACCGTGAACTGACAGGCGGCATATATTTCGGTGAGAAAAAAATAAATGAAGATCAAACCCAGGCATCAGACCTATGCATTTATAAAAAAGGAGAAATTGAACGAATTGCACATCTGGCATTTAAATCGGCACAAACAAGAAATAAAAAATTAACCCTTGTCGACAAAGCAAATGTTTTAGAAACTTCACGATTATGGAGAAAAATTGTACAGGAAATTTCAGTTCAGTATCCTGACGTAAATGTGGATTACATGTATGTGGACAATGCCGCAATGCAGATCATTTTAAATCCACAACAATTCGATGTCCTACTTACTGAAAATATGTTCGGCGATATTTTAAGTGATGAAGCCAGCGTTCTTAGCGGTTCTTTAGGATTATTGCCTTCTTCATCTATTGGTAGCAATACCGCCTTGTTTGAACCAATTCATGGTTCTTATCCACAAGCAGCAGGAAAAGATATTGCCAACCCTATAGGTTCAATTTTATCCGCAGCTTTAATGCTGGAATATTTTGGATTAGCTGAAGAAGCAGAAAAAGTTAGAGCTGCCGTTGAATGGACATTAAGCAATGGTTTTGTAACCAGGGACATTGACCCGGTCAATAATTATTTTACCTCCAGCATTGGTGATTTGATTACTGATTATATAATCAACAAAATTCCATCCGAGGTCAATAATGAAAATATTGAATTAAGAAAATCAACACTTATTTAATTCAGGAGAAAAGTTATGTATTACAACGAAGACACAATTGTTTATTACAAAGGAAATTTTATAAAAGCTATAGATGCGCGGGCTAATGTATACGATCAATCCTTACATTATGGCTACGCTGTATTTGAGGGTATTCGATCCTATAACACTGAAAATGGAGTGAAAATATTTAAAGCAGAAGAGCACTACAACCGAATGGATTATTCGTGCAAAGCAGTTGGCATACCCTATCATTTTAACAACCAGGAATTAATTGACATTACCTACGAAGTATTAAAAAGAAACAAACTAACGGATGCGTACATACGACCATTGGTTACATGTGTTCCAAATATGACTTTAACTAAAGGGAAAGGCTCTGAATTACTAATTGCAGCCTGGGAATGGGGTGCTTACCTGGGTAATAAAATGTTAAGCGTTTGTATTTCTTCCTACCGCCGGCCTAATCCTGATGGATTTGCAATTGAAGCAAAAGTTTCTGGCCATTATGTGAACTCCATTTTGGCAAGCCAGCAAGCAAAAGATGATGGTTTTGATGAAGCACTTTTATTGGATGGAAATGGTTTTATAGCAGAAGGGCCGGGAGCAAATTTCTTTGTTGAAAATAATGATGTGATCTATACACCCTCTAAAGGAAATATTTTGCCGGGCATAACCAGAGCCACTGTTATTGAAATATGTAAAGAACAAGGAATTACAATAGTTGAAAAACAAATGTTACCGGAAGAAGTGTTGGGTGCAGATGCAGCATTTTTTTGCGGAACGGCCGCAGAAGTTGTTGGTATCAATTCACTAAATAATATTCCATTTAAAAAGCAATGGCCTGAAACAATTAGTGCAACCATTCAACAAGCTTATCGCGATAAAGTATTAAACAAAGACTATAAATCATCATTGGCACCTGTATGAATGAATTAAACAAATACAGTAAGGTACTAACACAGGATGTGACGCAACCTGCAGCACAAGCAATGTTATATGGTATTGGCTTAACAGATAATGATCTGCAAAAAGCGCAAGTAGGTATTGTGAGTATGGGTTACGATGGAAATACCTGCAATATGCATTTAAACGACCTTGCAAAGATTGTTAAACAAGGCGTTTGGGATACAGACCTGGTGGGGTTAATATTTAATACAATTGGTGTAAGCGATGGCATGAGCAATGGTACAGACGGCATGCGTTATTCCTTAGTTAGCCGCGACTTGATTGCCGATTCAATTGAAACGGTTTGCGGCGCACAATATTATGATGGTATTATTGCCTTACCCGGATGCGATAAAAATATGCCGGGTTCTGTTATTGCAATGGGTCGTTTAAACCGACCATCAATCATGGTGTACGGCGGTACAATTGCACCCGGTCACCACAATGGGCAGGACTTAAATATAGTTTCTGCATTTGAAGCATTAGGACAAAAATTAGCTGGAACAATAACAGAAGAAGATTTTAAATCAGTGGTAAAGGCGTCGTGCCCTGGGGCTGGCGCATGTGGTGGTATGTATACAGCAAATACAATGGCTGCTGCCATAGAAGCCCTTGGAATGAGCTTGCCATATTCTTCTTCAAATCCTGCAATTAGCGAAGAAAAAAGAAAGGAGTGTTTAAGCGCCGGGAAAGCTATGCGTTTGCTTTTAGAAAAAGACATCAAACCAAAAGACATCATGACTCGCAAAGCATTTGAAAATGCAATCGTTGTCATTATTGCACTTGGAGGTTCTACAAATGCGGTGTTGCATTTAATAGCTATGGCTAAAAGTGTCGACGTTCCATTAACACAAGATGATTTTCAAACGATCAGCGATAAAATACCGGTGCTTGCCGATTTTAAACCAAGTGGAAAATATTTAATGCAGGACCTGCATAAACATGGCGGTATTCCTGCTGTAATGAAATATTTATTAGCAAAAGGTTTTTTACATGGTGATGTATTAACAGTGACAGGCAAAACCTTGGCAGAAAATTTAAAAGCAGTACCTGACCTTGATTTTAAGGAACAGCAAATAATAAAACCAATAGAAACACCAATAAAGAAAACCGGCCACCTTCAAATTTTATATGGCAATCTTGCGGCCGGTGGCAGCGTTGCAAAAATTAGTGGAAAAGAAGGTGAATCTTTTATTGGCCCAGCAAGGGTTTTCGACGGAGAGTTTGAATTGATTGCAGCAATCAATTCAGGAAAGATTCAACCCGGTGATGTAGTTGTCATTCGCTACGTTGGACCAAAAGGCGGACCCGGAATGCCTGAAATGTTGAAGCCAACATCGGCAATAATTGGTGCGGGCCTGGGAAGTTCGGTGGCATTAATTACTGACGGACGTTTTAGTGGAGGAACACATGGATTTGTAGTTGGTCACATTACACCAGAAGCATACGATGGAGGAACAATAGCATTGGTTAAAGATGGTGATGTAATTGAAATAGACATTGCAAAGAACTCCATTACATTAAAATTAGAAGAAGCAGAAATAATAAAAAGAAAAAAAACATGGGAACAGCCCAAGTTGAAAGCAAAAAAAGGCGTTCTTTTTAAATATGCACACCAGGTAAAAACTGCTGCAGAAGGATGCGTGACAGATGAATAAACTTCTCCTATTACAAGAATCAAATTTTTTCCAATGACTACAACAATCATAAATAGACCAACAAAAACGCTAGCTGACAATTCAACAAAATTGTCGATGGAGGAAGTAAGTGGATCAGAAGCAGTGATGAGAGCACTGGTTGGAGAAGATGTCTCAACAATTTTTGGTTATCCTGGTGGCGCTATTATGCCCATTTATGATGCATTGTATGATTACCAGGAAAAACTGCAACACATTTTAGTTCGGCACGAACAGTGTGCAATTCATGCAGCCCAGGGTTATGCCAGAACTTCTGGAAAAACAGGCGTTGTGTTTGCCACAAGCGGGCCCGGCGCTACAAATTTAGTAACCGGTTTGGCAGATGCATTAATTGATAGCACTCCTGTTGTATGCATTACGGGGCAAGTGTTTGCGCATTTACTAGGCACCGATGCTTTCCAGGAAACCGACATCATAAATATTACATTGCCTATTACAAAATGGAACTACCAGGTAACGCAGGCCGAAGAAATTCCGGAAGCATTGGCAAAAGCATTTTTTATTGCACGCAGCGGCAGGCCCGGCCCAGTTTTGATCGACATTACCAAGAATGCACAATTTCAAAAATTTAATTTTGAGGGTTACAAAAAATGCGAATTTATACGCAGCTACCGGCCCACGCCAATTGTCAGAAATGAATACATTCAACAGGCGGCTGAAATAATAAATGCCGCACAAAAACCATTGGTTGTTTTTGGCCAAGGTGTAATATTAGGCAAGGCGGAA
>JAKFCI010000108.1:0-18620 GCA_036676725.1 Chitinophagaceae bacterium | reverse complement strand
GAACCAATGTTTAAAACCTCAGTTTCGTTATACCGCGTGGCTACAACAATTTTTGTCCCGGCGGCGTGCTCTGTAAAAAGATTATAAACAAGGTCAGGACAATTATTATGCTTTGACAGGTGCGATAAAACAAGATGGGTTAAGTGTTTTGGCCTGTAGGTGGTAAAAAATTGTAACGCCTGCTTATTAGACAAATGTCCTTTTCCACCGCGTATCCGGTTTTTTAAATAGATAGGGTAACCGCCTTTATCTAAAAGTTCTTCATCATAATTGGCTTCTAAAAAAGCGGCGTGGCATTGATCAAAATAATGTGTTAGTTGCTTGCAAGGCACACCTATATCGGTAAACACACCCACTTTAATTTCATTGCAACTCACTACAAAGCTATGCGGCTCAATCGCATCATGAAATTTTGAAAAGGCTGTAATTGTTAGCGATCCAATGGTTGTTGGCCGATGTGCTTCAAAAGATTTTACCTGTTCTAATTCAACATTGAAATAACAATGCGCTAATGTTTTAGAAGTTATATAAACCGGCAGTTTATATTTTTTGGCAAGAACAGGAATGCCCCGAATATGATCTGAATGTTCGTGGGATACAAAAATAGCTTTGACCTTATTCATTGATAACCCCAACCGCATCATACGTTTCTCGGTTTCACGACATGAAATACCGGCATCAATAAGAACAGCTTCCTTATCATTTCCTACATAATAGCAATTGCCATTACTGCCTGAATTTAATGACGTGATGAATAGGGACATTGATCGTGGGAAAAAGTATCAATTAATAATTACAAATGAAGATAAACTTAGATTAAGACCGATCAAAAAAAATCAAACGAAGCTTGTTGATTATTTATCAACAATAATAATTTAAATGAAGAAAATTAAATGCTTAAGGAAGATTAGTTGAAGGACTGTCGACCCGGTCTTTATTTTCGCGGTCACGCTTTTTTTTCCCGGAAAATATTTTATCGAAAAACTTTCCAAGGCCGCTTTTCTTATTCTCTTCTGCAGGAGTTGTAATTACCGTTGAATCAATGGTAGTAGCAATAATGGTGGTTTCTTTCGGGAGGCTATTTATGGAATCCTGGTAAAACTTTTCGCGGTAATCTTTTTGCGAATTATATAAGCTTGCCGCATAAATCATTTTGTGTTCGGCATTTGCCTTCCAGACAGGTAACTCCGGATGATCAAGGGTAACTTTTTCACCTAACGTTGCTTTTTGTTCTTCAGGAATTTCATCCACCGTTTTCCAGCCATCGTTTACAGACAAAATAAAATATTGATCGTTATCTACGTCGTAATAGATGTTTGATTTTGGATAGAAATAAAAATTAGTTCCCTCCTTTCCTGGTTGGTTACCCAAACTCTCGCAGGCCGAAAAAGCAATAACAACCAGGGCAAAAGACATTATTATTGCGAAAATTCCCTTCATACCTTGTAACTATTCAAAGAATGTTCCAATAAGGCAAAATGTGGACGAGAATGTATTTTTAGCATTAAGGTAGTTGTTGTTCCACCGAATCGGTTTGGTCAGTATTAATATCTAATTCTTCTGAAAGCCGCTTTGCGGTTGTATCTCCGGCAATCACAGCTTCCATTAATAGTTTTGAACCCTTAAACACGTTTCTGTCATAATTGCATTGATCGTAATTGTTTATTTGTAATACGTCCTTATTATCAGCAAATAAATATAAAAAACCAAGGGTTCTTTTAGCCGGAACGTAACCTTTATTACTGGCTTTTTCTACTAATTCAAAAGCTTTACCACAATCAATTTCATCGTTCTTTTTTTGTAAGCCAAGATTGCCGTAATAATACATAGCCTCCGGCACCTGTTGTTCCATCAGGTATTTATAAATATATAAGGCTTCTTTCACCTGGTCATTTTCCACGAACCTTCGTGCATCGTTTAATTGTATATTAATATCTTCCTGGGTAAGTTTCGGCTCGGCCTTTTTTTCTTTTGACTGCGCCAGCCAAACATCAAGCGGTAAAAGATCGCTGCGTTTTATCCAACCCTTAGAGGTTTGCCCCCTGCTGTTTGTAAATTCGATATAAATAAATCCATTTCTTTCATCTAACCCCGAAACAACATCACTTGAAGGAACCATGTAAGCAGTTCGTCTTGTTGCTTCATCCGGTTCGTTGTGAAAATAGGCCCTTGTTGCCTGTACCTTAAATTGACCAATTGTATGCAAAGTCTTTTGCGGTTCTACAACTGATTTATTCTCCGAAATAATTTCAGAAGGCTGGTAAGAATTCTGCACCAAAGCATAAACGATGGCTGATAAACCAACAAGCACCAATAAAAAATAAACCCATTTGGGTATTCCACTTCTTTTTGCAGGAGGTGCCGATTGCAAAGGATACGAATTCGTTTTATCATAAGTGCCAGCACGTAAAGCTTGCGCTTCATACTGCCTAAGCTGGTTTTGTAACTGCTGCTTTTCTTTTAGTAATTTTTGATTTTCCTGCTGGAGGTTATAGAGTTGGTTGCCTGCAGATTCAATTTTATTTGCGGAAACCGTACTATTCACAATCAAATATTCATGCAATTGAACACCATCTGCAAAACGTAATGCAGGCTTTTTTTCCAGGCACCTGTAAACAATACTTAAGAGCCAATCAGGCACCTGCATTTCCCTTTCTTTTTTCTCATCACTCCACTCCTGTGGCATATTCTCCCTTCGCAAAGCCAGTATGTCCGGAGGTGTTGCTTCCATGTGCGCCACCATAATATTATTTCTTGCCGTTTCTCCTTTATCCAATAATGGAAAAGGAACAATTCCCGCCAAAAGTTCAAATAGTATTACGCCAAAACTGTAAACATCTGTTTGAAACAGCATCTGACCTTCGTTCTGTTCCGGCGCCATAAATTCAATGGCACCTGCATTGCGTAAACTTGTTCTGCGTTGTTCATCAGACATTAATGCCAGGCCAAAATCAAGCAATACATAATTGCCTGAGTGTGCATTCAATTTTACATTGTTGCTTTTAATATCGCCATGCTTAACGCCCACCTTGTGGCAATGCGCCAAAGCGTTGGCTAATTGTTCGGCCAGTTTGATGGCTTCTTTTATAGAAAATAAAGGATCGTGTGGTGGCTTTAGTAATTCTTCCAGGTCAGGGCCTTCAATAAATTCCATTTCAATAAATGGAAACGAACCGCTTTCTGTTATACCCGAACTTAAAATTTTTACAACGTTTGGATTCGGGTGTTGATTTACCTTTTTTAATTTATTTACTTCATTTTGAAAAGCGGTAAAATGCTTGTCATCATGCGTTTCGCTGTGAATAGGTGTAGGTAATATTTTAACGGCAGTTATAATTGTGCCTGTGCGTTTTGCTTTATAAACAGAACCCTGGCCCCCTGTTCTCAAGGCGCCCATATTTTCCAACCCTTCGGTTATTGTAAAAACTCTAGCCATTATTTTCTTCTCCCAAATTATAGCTAAATTCCACAACTGCCGATTCACCTAAAATGATCTGGTCTCCATCCTCAAGCTGGTGCCCACTGTGTGTAGAATGAAGCTTTATTACTGTATCGTTCAATGCTGATCGAATTTTGATTTTATTTCTTGGCGGTACACCACCTTCATCAGCGAAAAGTAAAAAACAACCGGCTTCATTATTCCACTCTATATGTGCATGCTGCCTGCTGATAAATTTATTACTATCGTTATTTTTATCTGCAGGAAAAGCAATTGTATTTAATCGAAAAAATCCATCACTCCCTAACACTTTCTTTTCCCTGCCCATGTTGATCCTTCCTGATGAAGAAGTGATAGTATATAATTCTTTTTCCGCTTCCCCATTTAAAATCTTAATAAATGCCGTTGCAGATTTCTGAATACTTTGTTTATTTGTTTTTATAAAAAGTGCTGCATTCAGGTTCGAAATCTTGATGGCCTCAGTGGGCATAGTTTCTACAAAATTGATGTCCATTGTCCATTCAGCCGGGAGGTCAATGGCAAAATCATCGGCAATTTTTTGCACTTCATTTTTAAAACGGCCTTCTTCTTCCAGGTTTACTGCCGCTTCGTAAATGTGTTTTTCTTCATCAGTGCAAGCAATGAAAAGTTCCAACCCTTTAATGTATCGACCCTCTCCACCTTCAACTTTTTGTAATTGTTCTTTGGTAAACCGCAACAATGCATCGCGTACGCCTTTTACATCTTGTGGCGAGGTTTCTGTCTCTTTCTTAAATAGATCGAACATGCTGAATTTGTTTTGCATCTTTTAATAGTCAATAAATAGTCCAATTTTATTTGAACCGGCTTTCAATTGTCTATTGGACTTTAGTTGCCACGCTCGTTTCAGGTTTCTCTTATAATGGAACAGCTATGGCGGTTTTCAAAAGGGTGCATTATTAGTATTATAAATAATACTTTTAGCTGAGCACATAAAAATAAATTTTTTTTATTGACTCATTCCATGCTTAAGCAAACAATAACAGTTCAAAAGAATTTCCTTTATTAACGGTTTCGTGTTTTTACGCTATCTATCACCATTCCGGCCTGCATGGCTTTGTTAGCTACCGGGCTAAAACTTTTTATGTACCCTTTTTTCATCAATAGTGGTACTACATGTTGTCCGGCCAGCTTCACTGCATCACTTGAACCTTTTGTAGATTCAATCCTGATACATACCACTACATGTCCCCCACCTTTTGCTTTTGGCGCAAAAAATACATACCAGCCATCGTTAATGCGTTCTTTTTTCCAGATCCTTTCGGGTGTTCCGGTTTTTCCTGCGACAGCAATCCCAAGATCGTCTGTTTTACTGGCACTTTGCTTCAACATATAACTGGTAATCAGCTTTGCATATTGTGAATCAGCAGCCAATTTTACACCTTCTTTTACACCCAGGGTTGAATCGCTGATTTTTAAAACAAACCGATTTTGAACAAGCAAACCATCATTGGCAATTCCGGCAGCAAGGCGGGCGACAGAAGCAGGCGTTGCAATCAACTCACCTTGTCCCCAGGCCATCCCGCTAATTCCTTTTGCCCTGGTCAACCTGATATTATTAGGATTGTATCTTGGTCTAGTGTTAAATTCTGTTTTGCGCCAAAGCGTTCGCCACTTTGCTTCTTGTTCGGAATTATTATTATTCTTTCCATAATAATAGCCACCCACGCCTCTTAAAAACATTCCTGTTTTTAAATAAATGGTAGCCATGTCTTCCTGCAATTTTTCTTCGTTGGCCAACTTAATAAAGTAAACGTTGTTGGATTTTACAACAGCTCTTTCCAAATCAATCAAACCAGTTTCATCGGGTTCCAAACCTTTGGTTCGAATGCGTTCATCCGATCGTACTGTATATTTTTTATTTGCCGCAGCAAGACCTAGTTTATTAAATGCCGCTAACGTTGTTGCAATTTTTGCAGTAGATCCTGGTTGGGTTGCAAGTGTAAATCCAAGGTCAGAAGTCGTCATCCACTGGGCCAGTTTATTTTGATCTGCATTCGACATCGTAAGTAAATCCCAGTCATTAATTGGCGGCAATGGATACATGGCAGAAGCCAGCACATCCCCTGTTGAATCTTCCATTACCACAACGGAAACCCGGTTGTCCTGCAAAGAATCATCCAGGGCGATCGATCGTTGAATGGCTGTTTGTAAACCGGCATCCATGCTCAATTGAACATCGCGATTACGTTTTTTAAAATCTTCAACTTCTTTACTATTAATCCCGGCAAGCAACAGTGGCGCTAATGCACTAAAATCTCTTTTGCTTACGGTCATTTCTTTAACACCTCTTGGTAAAAAACGGTCTTCGCGGTAACGGCTCGCTATTACATTATAATTGGTAATGGGTGTTTGAAATCCACGCAATTCCGCCGCATGTTCGTATTCGGCATAATACCCGTTTGTACTACCATTAAATACACCGGTATTGGCATCGCCAATCCAAAAAAACATTTGTTCTGCAAATGGGTAATAACGATCGAGGCGTTTATGCAAGGCTGAATCTAAATTGTAATTTGCAACACCTGCAACACGAAGGGAATCTTTTTGATCGTTGATCAATTGTGGTTTGCTGGTAGCTAAAATATTTCCATTCCTATCGAACAAAGAACCAGCCTGAAGCCTGTTCATTAAAATGGCAATGCGTGGGTTATAACTAAACATGCGGGCTCCGCTTCTATCGGCCACCAGTGCTGGTTGCACAACCCATTTTTCATTATTGTATAAATAACGTGAGACATTAACCGCAAGCAAAATAATCCCTATAAAAGCAGCAGCAAGTGCAGGCACCAAATTATGATCTTGTTGCTTGGTAACATAGTTCATTTGCACAACAGTGCCTTTTACTGCAGAACCAGATAATAAAAAACCAGCAGCTAATAAATTTATAATAAGTGAAGAACCACCGTAACTAATAAATGGTAGTGAAACACCAGACAATGGCAAAGCGCCAGTTGATCCACCAGCGATTAATAAAAATTGTACGAATGTACTAACACCAATGCCTGTGCATAAATAAAACAAAAAAGGAGTTCCGGTTTGCCTTCCTATAATTATTGAGCGGTGGAGGTAAATAAGAAAAAGAATAAAAATACTAACGATGCCTGCCCAGCCAAATTCTTCGCCAATGGCAGGTAGGATCATATCGGTATGCGCTTCCGGGATTGTTTTTGCAAATCCTTCGCCTATGCCCTGCCCCATTAATCCGCCACTTGACATAGCCCAAATACCATTAGCCACATGGTCGCCACCAAAAACTTCATTGTTCCAGGCATCCAGCCAAATTGCTTTTCTTTCAACAAGGCGTTGCACGGGTCCTGGAAAAATAGAATCTAAAAATGGAATTTGATCGATTAATAAAAAACCTGCAATTAAAACCAAAGCCATGATTGCTGATTCACTTAATTGCTTTCTAATAAACAACATGGCAAGAACAAGTGCAGCTGCTGTAATCGCTGTTGCCAGCCAAATATTATCGATAAACCAAACCGACAATACATAAAAAACAACAGCGCCAATCATGAAAAGAAAATCACCGCGTGAAAAAGAAAAGAGAATGATAAAGGTGAAACACACAACCATCGCCGGACCCAAATCGCCCATGATCAGGAAAAAAAGTATGGCTGTTACAATTGCAATTAATGCAAAAGAAAAAAAGGACCAGCGTTTTTTATAACTCCTGTATTCACTAATAAACTTTTCATTTGTTGCGAAAAATCCTGCTAGAAAAATGACCGTAAGAAATTTCACTACTTCGCTTGGCTGAAATCCTAATAGGTTTACTTTAACCCCACTACCCTCCGGTCCGGTACCAAAAATGATTGTAAATAGTAATAACAAAACAGCTGCCACTGCCCACGGCCAACCGTTTGCAGCTTTTTTGTCTTTTTTAAAAAGGAACAAGCGGTACAAGCCGGAATCGACGGTAAAGCGTCGCAGGTTAAAAAAAAGAAGTATGCATATTCCCATTAACCCTAATGCAAAATAAAACAAAGTGTCCCTGGCTAAAAAACGGTCGCGTAATGGATCCTGTAAACTAAACAAGGCAATAAAAGAAAGCCCTGTCAGCAGCATGACGACAGGAAGAATTAACTGGTCGGTTTGTGGAAAGCGAAAACTTAGCAACAAATGAATTAAAATAAAACCAATGAAGAATGCGCCAACAATGATCCAATACCAGCTATTAAAAGTTTGAGGCGTGCGTACAATAAGCGATCGCTCTTTTTTTAAAATATTAAAATCCCGGGTAGATAATAATTTTATGGTATGAGGCGATTGAAAAAAGGTAAAAAATCTATCATCATCTAACTCCTGCACTCCTTGCGAGTAACCAAACTGGTAACCTGGTTGCAAAGGCAAAACCTCAAAAGCTTTATCGTCAGGCAATCCATTAAATGCATACTTACCATCTGCGCCTGTACGTGTATAAGCAGTGAGGGTTTGTAGCTGCCTGTTACCAATTGAGTCTAATAAAAAAACTTTTTTGACACCGTCTTCACGTTCAGTTTTTTCTCTTTCTATTTCACTTACCTGCTCGCTATAAACACTGTCTTGCGGCAAAATCATTTCCAGCCGAACTAATACACCTGGTACCGGTTTTTCTTCCCCGTTTAAAATCTTACCGGTAATAGCATATTTACCTAGATTAATATTTACCGATGAAACTAAAGAAACCGGCTTCGTTCTTTCACTGACAAAAAGTGTTGAATCATCACCTGTGTATCCTAATAAAGAACGACTTGCAGCAACTCTCTTCTTAAAAGATTCACCACCTTTTTGAAAAGCATCATCAGCAACAACATTGTAAATCTTTTTATTTAACTCCCCCGTATTATCAATCGGTTCTTTATTATTAAGCAATCCATTTGCCACAACGGATTTGATCAATTCTATATCTTTCTTGTCTTCAAAATAATATCCTTTTTCCAGTAATGTTTTTATGCGATCTCCAGGGTTAGGATCATTTAAATTGACCATTGTGCCTTCGGCTAATCGTTGCGGCACATCTTCAAAGTCTCGTTGTAAAAATGTATATAAATTCAAGAATAAAAATCCAAAAACAATAGATATCAATCCTAAAAATAATCGTTCAATATTCCGATTTCCTGACCGTGAAATTTCCTGGGCCATGTTATTTTTTTAATGAATTGGGTAAGGTATCTGTTTGGAATGAATTGTCTTTTATAGAACCGCTAATAACTGCATCGTCAGGAAAGTTATAAGAAGATTGAATTGGTGTGAGGCAATTAATAAATCGAACTTTATTCAATTTCAAAACCTTATCGTGGGTAGCAATACCTACTTTAAAACCATCAATAACTAACCCATCAAGTACAATGTGTTTGCTTTTTGGTGAAATGCTAATTGCTGGACCCGAAAAAATCGAATCACTTTTTAAAACTAAATTTCCTTCGGCTTTAATAAATAGTGAATCCTTTTCAATAAATAATTCGCCCGTTAAAATAATTGGTTCCGGATAAGCTGAATCCGACAATATTAAGGTATCACCCGCCATTGCATTAATGGCGTTTTGCAGTTTATTTTCCAAAGGCGATCGCTCTGTTTCAATTACGGCTAAGCCATTTTCATTTATTTTATCATTGGAACCACCTTTAAAAAACAGCCAAATAATAACGCCGGCAAGAACCAAAGAAAGTATTGTTAGAAAATAAATTAAGCCTTTATTATTTTTTTGCGCCGGAATTAAAATTTTTGTTGCTGGCGCTTCAACTGGAATTTCCTTATCTGGCTTAAATTCTTTTTTTAATGGTTTGTTTTTTTTTACAACGATGGCAGGTTTTGTAGCTTTTTGTTTTAATGGTTTTTTTTCATTTTGAACCAATACAACAGTGATGTTATCCTTCCCTCCTTTTTCGTTAGCAAGGGTAACTAAAGTATTTGCCTTTTCTTTTAAAGGAAGTTTTTTTGAGAGAATATCAGCGATGTCGGTTTTATTTACAAGGTCCGTTAAACCATCACTACATAACATTAATAAATCGCCGGGTAAAAAAGGAGATTGTCCTGTTTCAATATAATCGTCAGGCAAATTTGTTACACCGCCAAACCCCAAAGCTTTGTTTATTTCATTTCGTTTTGGATGATTCATTGCTTCTTCTTCCGACAGTCTTCCACTATCTTCTAAAAAACCAACAAAGGATTGATCTTTTGATAATTTCACCAGAGATTGATCGCGAAATAAGTAAAGCCTTGTATCACCCACATGGGCATAAAAAAACTGGTTGTTTGCTACATCAATTACAGCCATAGTAAGCACACAAGCCATGCTATCATATTCGGCAGCCTTTTGTTTTTCAGCGTTAATTTTTTCATTTGCATGAATAAACGCTTCCTTCATCATGGAAGTTATTTCGCCGGATGGGATACTAAAATAATTTAAGATGGATTCTTTTGCTATTGAAGCAGCAACTTCTCCGCCGGAATATCCACCAACGCCATCTATCACGCAGGCAACGATAAATTGATCATTCATCACCTTTTGCGCAATGAAAGCATCTTCGTTATTGTCCCGAACCTTACCGGTATCAGTTATTCCAAAAAAAGTTTCAGCCATTCCGTTTATGCGTATTTTTTATCTCCAGGAAATGTACCGCCAGCAATAAAATGCAAATTACCAGCATTGTTAATGAAATAATTTGCGACATGGTTATGATTTATAAATATTGATGCCGATAATGCCATTCAACATTATTTTAGAATTCAACGGAAGTTCGGTCCATGTTGGTTGATTGAGATCGCTTCGCTTCACTTCCTTTTCATTTACAATTGTTTTTTCGCCAAAAGAAGTGAGGTAAAAATTACCATCAGCTTTATTATAACGTATACGCAAATGCGGTGTATTTACCCATTCGGAAGGCACACGAAAAATGTTTGAAGCCTCTCTCGTTTCATCTTTACCGGAAACTATGATTTCTTCATCCTTCATAAAATATTCAACTTTACGACCAGCAAATTCTTTATCGGGGATGATCGTCTCAAATCGTGCCAAACCCTGTTGAACACCTTGCGAAACCTTTTTCTCATCATGCTCTAATTGTTCGATGTAAGGCACTTCATAATATCCTTCGCTATAAAAAGTAAAACCTTTTAAAATTTCCTGGTTGATGTCAAATGTTTGGGCAATACCGGTTTGACGAGGAATAAATGTGACTCGTAGATTTTCTTCCTTTTGCGTGGTACCGGGTAATAGCTTTCCGATAAAGCCTTTATCGCCGCGGGCATAATCAGGGTGAGAAACAAAACGAAAAACCCATTTACTACTTGACGGTTCAACTGTTCGCCCATCGGCACGGTATTGTTTTAAAATCTCGTAAAACTTTTTGACCGATTCGTGAACGATTAAACCAAAAATGCCTTTTTTATTTTCCATGAAATCTTTATAATCATCGGGGTTAAAGCAAATGATGTATTCATGGTAAAAAACAACGCGGTCAGCAAATGAGAGTTGCTGAATTGAATCTTTAAATTTTTCCTGGATATATTTATAAACTTCGTTTGGGGTGATGGTTAGAACCCTTTCACTTGTTGAAGTTTCTCCTTTATTTAAAAACCAATCGTGTAGCCCAATACGTTGCCAAAATGAAGTCTTTGATTTCATGTATGATTTTCTAAGCGTAAATTTAAATGAATTGGTATTGCCTTATAAATATAGGTATCCTGCAAAAAGAACGAAAAACAAAACAATATGTTGTATCGTTTAATTTGTAGCAATAATTATAAGCTTTTAAAAGCTTTATAGACTGGACTCCTTCAATACTTTACCATTGCGAACAGGTGATTGATTGTTTTAAAGATGAAACTTATTCAAGACGGTATCGAAGGCTTTCTGAATTGAAGCGGTGCCAAGGTTACCAATACTTCCTTCATGTGTGTATTGTAAAGTGCCGGTTTGGTAATTAAAATTATTTTGTTCAATGTCATTACCCACCTTTTTATAAGCTTCGCGAAAGGTCATTCCCTGGTTAACCAGTTCGTTTACAGCTTCCACGCTAAACAGGTATTTGTACTTTTCGTCGGCCAAAATGTTTTCCGTAATGGAAATATTTGACAACATAAGTTTTGCCATTTCCAGGCAAGCCTTTAAATCTTCAATTGCAGGAAAGAGAATTTCTTTTGTTAGTTGAAGATCCCGGTGATAGCCGGAAGGGAGATTATTTAATAACAAGATTAATTCGTTCGGTACAGATTGTATGCGGTTGCATTTAGCCCTGATCAATTCAAAAACATCAGGGTTTTTTTTATGGGGCATAATGCTACTGCCCGTAGTTAACTCAGAAGGGAAAGAAATAAAATTAAAATTTTGATTGAGGTACAAGCAGCAATCCATAGATAGCCTGCTTAAAGTAGCTGCTATGCAACTCAATCCCATGGCAACAAACTTTTCCGTTTTACCACGGGTCATTTGCGCATATACGGAGTTGTTATTAAGCGCTGAAAAATTCAGTAATTCTGTTGTCCGTGTTCTATTCAATGGAAAAGAAGATCCATAGCCAGCGCCACTACCCAATGGATTTTTATTTGTTACGCTGTAAGATGCGGATAGCATTTCCAAATCGTCTATTAAACTTTCAGCATAAGCGCCAAACCATAAACCAAATGAGGAGGGCATGGCAATTTGTAAATGCGTATAACCCGGCAACAGGTGGTCTTTGTATTTTTCACTTTGTGCAAGCAACAAGTCAAATAGTTCCTTGACAGATTCTTTTATAATTTTGATTTCTGCTCTCAGGTATAATTTGATATCAACTGCTACCTGGTCGTTACGGCTTCGTCCACTGTGTATTTTTTTGCCGATCGCACCTATTCTTTTTGTCAATAATAATTCAACCTGTGAGTGAATATCTTCTACATTTTTATCAATAGTAAAAGATCCACTTTCTATTTCTGACAAAATATTTTTTAATTCAAATACTGCAGTCTCCGATTCTTCTTTAGTCATCAAGCCAACTTCGCCCAACATGGTAACATGCGCAATCGATCCCTGCACATCATACTTGGCCAATAAAATATCAAATTCTTTATCCTTGCCAACCGTAAATTTTTCAATTGCCTGCGAAACAGCGGTTGTGTCTTTTTGCCAAAGCTTCATAATAATATTTGATTAAGCATTTGTATGTAAAGGGCTATACCTTCTTTAATTTCTTCTATATAAATATATTCATCCGCCGTATGACTTCTTGCAGAATCTCCAGGGCCAATTTTTAATGCAGGAAATGGCATCAATGCCTTATCTGAAGTTGTTGGCGAACCGTAATAAGTTCTGCCTAGCACAAGTCCGGCTTTAACCAAAGGATGATCCAATGCAATGGATGACGATTTTAAACGCATGCTTCGTGCGGCAACTTTACTTTGAAGATGACCCTGGATGGTTTGCAACACTTCTTCCATGCTGTATAATTCGTTTACACGAACATCAATAACAAAATTGCATTTGTCAGGAACAACATTATGCGCTTTGTTCTCTGTTTCAATTACTGTTACACTCAATTTTACAGGTCCAAGTAATGTGGATTCTTTTTCAAAATGATAAGTACGTAGCCATTCAACATCTTTCATGGCTTTATAAATAGCATTTTCTCCTTCTTCTCTTGCTGCATGACCAGCCTTGCCTGTTGCGACTGCATCTAAAACCATCAGTCCTCTTTCAGCAACAGCCATTTGCATTTGGGTTGGTTCCCCAACTATGGCACAATCAATAGGTGGTAAAAATGGAAATATAGATTCAATTCCATTTGTTCCGGAAATTTCTTCTTCTGCCGTTGCTGCTAATACAATATTGTATTTTAAATTTTCTAATTTATAAAAATGAAGGAAGGCAGCAATTAACGAAACCAATGGTCCTCCAGCATCGTTGCTGCCAAGTCCAAATAATTTGCCATCAATTTCCTCTGCTTTAAAGGGGTCCTTAGTATAGCCAGGATTAGGCTTTACGGTGTCGTGATGAGAATTTAACAGGAGCGTTGGTTTTGATGCATTGAAATACTGATTTTGCGCAAATACATTATTGCCAACACGAGAGGTTGCCACACCTTGTTCAGCAAGGAATTTAGAAATAAGACTTGCTGTTGCCCATTCTTCTTTACTAAAAGATGGAGTAGCAATCAATGATTTAAGCAAAGAAATTGCCTGCGTGGTTAATATTTCTATGGGCTTATTCATTTACAATTGCTGTTCCGGAGGTTCCATTAATAAGCTCGTGCAAATTATTTGCGCTGCCAATAATTACTTTTATCACCCCTGCTTCCAGTGCGGTAAAAGCATTATCCAGCTTAGGTATCATGCCTTCATTAATTGTTCCATCAGCTTTATATTTTTTGTAAGTTGATGGATTTATTCTTGATATAACCGTACGATCGTCGGAAGCATTCATTAGTACACCACTTTTTTCAAAACAATAAACTAAATGAGCATTGTAAGTTTTGCTAAGCGCTTTTGCTATTTCTTGCGCAATGGTATCGGCATTGGTATTTAATAATTGTCCCTCTTTATTATGGGTAATGGGACTCATTACTATAGAAATGTTTTGCTCCAAGATACTTTTTAAAAAATTTGTATTTATCGCATCTACATCACCTGCAAAACCATAATCAATTGTAGTACCTGTTCTTTTATGTGCTTGTACAACATTTGCATCTGCACCACAAAGTCCAATTGCATTACAATTGAAACTTTGCAGTCTGGCCACAATATTTTTATTGATGTATCCTGCATACACCATCGTAACAATTTTTAGCGTTTCAGCATCTGTAATTCTTCTGCCTTCCACCAAAGTTTGTTCAATTCCTAATTGACCAGCCATTTTTGTAGCCAGTTTTCCACCACCGTGAACCAAAATTTTTAAAGAATTTTCCTTGGGATTTGTTTTAATTGCAGCAAAATCATACAAAAAAGAATCAAGCTTCTTTTCATCGTCTATTACATTGCCTCCAATTTTTATAATGTAAAGATTATCCATTTAAAATTTGTGATAATACAGCCTGGGCGCCCCAAACACGGTTAGCGGCCTGCTGCGTTATTATACTGTTCGCGCCATCTAATATTTCATCACTTAATTCTACATTTCTTCTCACGGGTAAACAATGCATAATTTTAGCATCATTAGTGTTTGAGATCTTATCATTTGTCAGCATCCATTCCTCTCCACCCAATAATGTTCTACCATACTCTTTGTATGAACTCCAGTTTTTTACATAAACAAAATCTGCGTTTTGCAAAGCTTCCTCCTGGTTATGGCTAATGCTTGCCCCTTTTGTAAATTGTTCATCGAGTTCAAAACCTTTTGGATGTGTAATCACAAAATCAGCCTGATCCCACGCAGTTATCCATTGTGCAAAACTATTGGCAACACACTGCGGCAAAGCCTTTACATGTGGCGCCCATGATAAAACAATTTTTGGTTTTCTATCTTGTTTAAATACTTCAGTAATCGTAATTAAATCTGTAAGACTTTGCAATGGATGCAGCGTAGCACTTTCCAAACTAATGACTGGTATGCCAGCGTATTTTACAAACTGTTTGATAAAGAATTCACTGTAATCTTCTGCACGATCTTTTAGTGTTGGAAATGTGCGGATGGCCAGCACATCAAAATAATTACCCAGGATCGGTGCCGCATCTTTTACATGTTCTACCGTTGATCCGTTCATTACAGCACCATCTTCAAACTCCAGTGTCCAGCCTTCGGCACCAACATTAAAAACTATGGCCTCCATACCCAGGTTTTGTGCTGCAATTTGGGTACTTAAGCGGGTTCGCATACTTGGATTTAAAAACAAACAACCCAAACGTTTTCCTGCGCCTAAATTTTTATCCTTAAATGGATTTGATTTATACACTAAAGCTTTTTGAACCAGTGCGTCAATATCAACTACATCATGAACGGAAAGAAATTGTTTCAATTATATTTTTATTTATTCTTTTATATTATTAAGATGTTGTTGATTCAACAAGAACTCTATGCTGCATTTCGCTTATGGCAACTTTCAACGCTTTTATAAATTGGTCAATCTCCTGGTAGGAAATTGCTAACGAAGGCAACAAACGAATGACATTTGGTTTGGCTTCACCCGTAAAAATATGGTATGTATTAAGCAGGTTTTTACGCAGGTCTTTTAAGTTTTCAGGCACATCAAAACCAATCATTAAACCCTTACCGCGAACTTCATATATTCCATCTATTTCTTTCAACTGGTTAACCAGGTAAACACCTTTGTTTTTTGCTTCCTCAACCAGGTTTTCCTTTTCTATTACTTCTAAAACACCTAATGCCGCTGCACATGCAAGATGATTGCCACCAAAGGTGGTACCCAGCATTCCATGTTTGGCGTTAATATGATCGGCAATCAAAATGCCGCCAATAGGAAAACCATTGCCCATTCCTTTTGCCATTGAATAAATATCTGCTTCCACACCTGCATGATCAACAGCAAAAAATTTTCCTGTTCTGCCATAACCGCATTGCACTTCATCTGCAATGAACAAAGAACCATATTGCGTACACAAACTGCGAATCAGTTTAATGAAATCATCGCTGGCTATCGTTATTCCTCCTACGCCCTGTATGCTTTCAATAATGACGGCAGCAACTTCACTTCCATTTGTTTTAAAATATTCAGTCAGCGATTCTTCATCATTAAAAGGAAGAAAAGTGATATTTTTTGTTTCATTAACTGGCGCAATGATAGAGGGATTATCTGTTGCAGCTACCGCCAGCGAAGTTCTCCCGTGAAATGCTTTTTTAAATGCAACGATCTTTTTTCTACCTGTATGAAATGATGCCAGTTTTAAAGCATTTTCATTGGCCTCGGCGCCACTGTTACATAAAAACAACTGGTAGTTTTCTTTTCCACTAATAGAACCAAGTTTATTGGCTAATTCCTGTTGAATAGGAATTTGAACCGAATTTGAATAAAAAGCAATTTTTGACAATTGTTCTTCAATTCGCTGAACCCAATGAGGATGCGTGTGACCAATGCTGATTACAGCATGACCGCCATACATATCTAAATATTGAATGCCATTTTCATCCCATACATTACTGCCCTTAGCACGAACTATATTTATTTCATTTATGGGATATACATCAAATAATTTCATGATTCTTTATAAAGATTATTTGCAATTGTTGAAGAAAGACGAATCCCTTTTATCATGGCGGAACTAAGCCCCTGGTGTTCCATTTCGTTTAAACCCGCGATGGTACAGCCTTTTGGAGATGTTACTTTGTCAATTTCCTCCTCCGGATGCGTTTTATTTGAGATCAATAATTTTGCTGCACCAAATGCGGTTTGCGAAGCAATCTTTAAAGCATCATGTGCATGGAAACCAATTTCAACACCGCCTTGAGAGGCAGCACGGATTGTTCTTAAAAAAAATGCAATACCACAAGCACATAATGCAGTGGCGGCACTCATCATATCTTCATTTATAACTAAAGATTGACCCATTGTATTAAAAATATTCTCTACCAATTTAATGTCTTCTTCCGAAGCATTAACGGCAGATAAACAAGTCATGCTTTCGCCAACCTTCATGGCAGTATTTGGCATGGCTCGTATTATTCGTAGATCGCTTCCAAGATAATCACGAAACACTTTTGTATGCACACCGGTAACTACCGAAACAACCAGTTGATTTTTTAGATCGATAAATGATTGTAATGCGTTCAAAACATCATCTAACTGTTGTGGCAATACGCAAATAAAAATGGTATCGGCTCCAATAATAGCTTCTTCATTTTTAGTTGTGGCTGAAAATCCTTTTTCTTCCAAAGATGCCAATGAAGTTTTTTGTCGCCGGGTGATGGTGATTTCATTAGGCTGGCAAACATGCGCTCTTCTTAAGCCTTCCGCAAGCGCCATCCCGATATTTCCTCCACCGATAATTGCTGCTTTCATACTTAATTATTAAAATGCTATAGATTTCAATTCGAGTCCTGCCCTTTCATCAACCCCAAACATCAGGTTCATATTTTGAACTGCCTGTCCTGAAGCGCCTTTTAAAAGATTATCAATTACAGAATGAACGACAAGTTTTGTGCCCACTCTTTCCAAATGAATGATACATTTATTTGTATTAACAACCTGCTTTAAAAAAATTTCCTGCTTGCTGACAGTAGTAAACGAATGATCGGAATAAAAGTCCTGGTATAAGTCAATCAAATCCAGCACTTCCCAATCGCAACCAACAGTTGAACTAATAAATATTCCTCTTGCAAAGTCGCCCCGCCATGGAACGAAATTTAGTTCAAGGTCTTTTGCACCTAATTGTTTTAAAGATTGATTTATTTCCGTAAGATGTTGGTGCGACAAGGTTTTATAAGCCTGTATATTGTTTGCACGCCAGCTAAAATGGGATGTCGGCGACAAACTCTGTCCGGCCCCGGTAGAACCTGTAATGCCCGTTGTATATACATCACGGTTTAGTAAACCTTCTTTTGCCAAAGGCAATAAACCCAATTGAATAGCAGTTGCAAAACAACCCGGGTTTGCAATATTTTCAGCCGATCTGATCTTTTCTTTATTCAATTCCGGCAAGCCATATACGAATTCCTTGCCATCAATATTTGATGTATCGCTTATGCGAAAATCTTGTGATAAATCAATGATCTTGACATTATTTGCAAATGGATTTGTTTCAAGAAACTTTTTTGCTTCACCATGACCCACACATAAAAAAGCAACATCAATATCATCAATTAGCGAATCAGAAAATTGTAAATCAGTATCGCCGATCAGATCCTGGTGAACTGATGAAACGGGTTTGCCGGCATTGCTTCGGCTATGAATAAAAGAAATAGTAGTTAACGGATGATGGATCAGCAAACGAATAAGTTCGCCGCCTGTGTAACCCGCACCACCAATTATTCCTACTTTAATTTTTTTCATCTGCCTGCGCTTTTACCTGGTAATAAATAGATGATTGATTACCAAATATCTTACTAAATCCACGGACATCTTCACCACTCCATCCTTTATTCATTTCACCGTAGCTTCCAAATTTTGCACTCATTAAATCATACTTGGACTCTATGCCGATAATTTGAAAATGCAAAGGCATTAGTTGAACGAATACATCGCCGGTAACAGATTGCTGTGCATTTTCAAGGAAGGCTTCAATATCCCGC
>JAKFCI010000107.1:0-4015 GCA_036676725.1 Chitinophagaceae bacterium | reverse complement strand
TAATAAATGCATCGCATGCTTTTAAAAAGTAGCTTGTAAAATGCCTGTCGCCGGGTCTGTGTTCGTGCGGAATAATATTATCGGCAATGCAAATAATTTTTGTATGACCATTCTTTTTTGCCTGGCGCAATATCGTGCCCAAAGCCGGTCCCATAAAGGGTATCCAAAAACGAACAATGATTATGTCAAACTTTTCTTTACAAAGCATTCGCCCCACCTTTACCCAATTAGCAGGGTTAACGGAATTGATAATTGACCTGATTTTTAATCCAACTGGTGCTGCATCGTCGCTGAATTGCGTTTTACCAGGAAAAAATACTGATGGATATTGTAAGGAAAATGAAATGAGTTCACATTCATCTCCTTCCTTTATAAATTGCTCGGCTAATCTTTGATTGAAAGTTGCTAATCCTCCACGCAGTGGATGTGCAGGTCCTATAATGGCGATTCGTTGCATTATACGCCAAGCTTTTCTTCTATCAGGTAAGTGTTTCGGCCGGAAGCATTACGTGCAATTAATTCGGACACAAAGCCTGCAAGAAACAATTGCATACCAATGATTATTGCCGTTAAGGCCAGATAAAATCCTGGTCGGTTGGTTAAGCCAATAGCCGGATCGAATATTTTTGAAACGATTAGATAAAGGGTTACAAAAAATCCAAACAGGAAAAAAAGCGTACCCCACATACCAAAGAAATGCATGGGTCTTTTTGAAAACTTTCCAACGAACATGATGGAAGAAAGGTCAAGAAAACCATTGACAAAACGTTCCCAACCAAACTTGGTAACACCATATTTTCGTGCTCTGTGTTCAACAACTTTTTCGCCGATCTTTCTAAAACCCGCCCATTTAGCTAGCACAGGAATGTAACGATGCATTTCACCGTATACTTCAATACTTTTCACAACCTTTTTGCGATAGGCTTTTAACCCGCAATTGAAATCGTGCAATTTTATTTTTGACGCACGCCTGGTAGCTGCATTAAATAATTTTGAAGGAAGATTTTTGGTTAGTTTATTGTCATACCTTTTTTTCTTCCACCCACTTACCATATCAAAGCCGTCTGCAATAATCATGTTGTATAGGCCAGGTATTTCGTCCGGACTATCCTGTAGGTCTGCATCCATGGTAATGATCACGTCGCCTTGTGTTGCTTTAAAGCCTTCATTAAGGGCTGCAGATTTGCCGTAATTGCGCTGAAATCGAATGCCTTTAATATTCAAATCTGTTGACCTAAGTTGTTCTATTACTTTCCACGAATCGTCAACACTGCCATCATCTACCAATATAACTTCGTATGAATAATTGTTTTCGGTACATACACGCTTGATCCAATCGCACAACTCCGGCAACGATTCTTCTTCATTAAATAGAGGGACAACAATTGAAAGATCCATTAGTTAGGTAGTTTGATCAAAAGGAGTTTGAGGATTTTTTTTTGTTACTGCAGCACCAATGAGAGAGCCAATTAAACCCAGGATTAAATACATAAACAAAGCACCACCTGCAGTAAATAAAATAAAGTTTTTATCTACCATCTCCACTGCTTTATCTATTTGTTCATCGCTTAATTTTCCCTGGTCTTCCATGGCTTTACGAGAAGTTTCCATAATGGTATCCTTATACTCAGGGAAAGCAATAAAAAAACCAACCATAAATAATATAACGATCAGCGTTACAATGCTTGTGATCTTAAAACCATAACTAAACAAATTGCTAAACGATAATTGATAGTCGTTTGTTTTGCCATATAGTTTTATAAAAACGATTAAAGCCACTACAAAAATTGCGTAAGCCATCCAACCTAACGCCTGGTTTTGCCCCTGACCCATAAAATTGAGAACAAGAGAAAAAATAACCATAACAGCAGCAATAATAAGACCTGCTAAAAAATGGCTTACCGGTTTTTTTTCTTCCATATTTATATTATTCATTCAAAAATAACTTGTCTTTATTAATAATGCCGAAAGGTTTGCCAATCAGTTGTTTTCCAAAAAAAGGTGAGTTGGCAGATTTAGATGCATTATCCTTCTTTTCAAAAACCCAATCTTGTTTTGTAGAAAACAAAGAAAGGTTTGCAATGCTGTTTTCTTGTATCGTGTTTATTGGAAGTTCAAAAATATTTCTTGCATTTGTACAAAATAATTCAACAATGCGAACTGGTGTAAGTTGTTGAAGAATTGTATTCACCACAGCAAATGCAGTTTGCAATCCGAGCATGCCGTTTTTTGCATATTCAAATTCTACAACCTTATTATCTAAATCCTGTGGCGCATGGTGCGATGCAATGCAATCAACAGTGCCATCAATTACTGCTTGTATCAAAGCTTCTCTATCCAATGCAGTACGTAAAGGCGGATTAACTTTTAAATGCGTATCATAATCTGATAAATCTTCATCGCAATAGAACAAGTGGTAAGGTGTTACAGAACAAGTAACGTGTAAACCTTCATTCTTTGCTTTTTTTATCAATTCAATTCCTTTTTTTGTTGATATGCCAGTAAAATGGATTTTTGACCCGGAATATTTTACCAGTTCGATATCCCTTGCAATCATTAATTCTTCAGCAATGGCTGGCTTGCCAGGTAAACCTAACCCGGTAGAAACTTTTCCTTCATTCATTAAACCATGTGCATTGATACTTTTATCATCGGGTAATTGAATGATGGTTTTATTTACTGCCTTAATATATTGCAAGGCTTTTAGCAACACCCCCGAAGATTGAACCGCATTCAAACCATCGCTGAAAGCAATGGCACCACTTTGTTCCATGTCATACATTTCCGAAAGGTCTTTGCCTTCTGCATTTTTGGTAATTGCGCCAATTGGATGAACGGAAACCGGAAGTGATTTACTTTTTTGTACGATGTATTCAATTGATGATTTGCTGTGTATGACCGGCGTTGTATTTGGAACAATGAAAACATTTGTATAGCCGCCCAAAGCCGCCGCCATTGTACCTGTTTCCAAAGTTTCTTTAAACTCGTAACCCGGATCGCAAAAATTTGAAAATACATCTACCCAACCCTGTGAAATCATTAAATCGGGCAGATCAATTACATGGTCTGCTTCTTTGTTTAATTGTTGCCCAATGGAATTAATTATTCCATTGCTGATAAAAATATCTGCTTTTTGAAAATGAAAAGGCGAGGAGGGGTCGATGATGGTTGCTTGCCTTATTAGAATGTCCATTAAGGTGCGAAGATAATGGATTGGAGAAAATAGGAAAGAAACCAACAAATTTTAGAGATAATCTATTAAAATGGGTTCACTACATTCTTTTATATAAAATGAAACCGGCACGTTGGCCGGTTTTTAATAATAAAACTTTTCACCCTTATGAAAATGATTTCGGGCTTTGTTGTGCAACTTTCAGGTTGTTTTGAATGTTGGCAACTCCTGATACAGTTTCAATAATGTCTTCGGCCCTTCTTTTTTCTTCCCGGCTATGAACAGTACCCGTTAAAGTAACTTCGGCATCCAGAACTTTTACTTCAATATCAGAAGCGTCTATACGGTAATCTTCACTTAACCTGTCGCACACATCTTCTGTAATTCTTTCATCGGAACGTTTGTAATTCTTTGGTCCCTTTCCTCTATATATTCTTTTTTCGTCGTCACTTCTTCTATGCCTTTCATCATCATCATCACCAAACCACGATGATACTTCGTCCCTCGTTCTATCCCACCAACTACGTTCAACGCCACCCTGGTTTGCGTTTCCTCGATTACTGGTATCGCCACCATAAATATTGCGTGGACGATTACTCATTCGCGGTGTGTTCATATAGCCGGCGTTTTCTCTCCATTCCCTGTTGGTACTGAAATCATCGGTGCTATAACCATGACCGGATCTATCATCCTGCCAGTTATTATATCTTTCCAAATCGGTATCATAGTTTCCATAACCACCAATCGTATACCGCTGGTTATTTCCTTCATAACCCTGTTGCATCTGGTTGCGGTTCCTGTCGCGAAAGTTTCTATAATCTTCTGCACGATTTCTTGGATCAC
>JAKFCI010000106.1:0-6355 GCA_036676725.1 Chitinophagaceae bacterium | reverse complement strand
GCTTTTTATAAAGGGGAACTGGATACGCTGTTGGTATTGAAGAAAAACAAGAGGACCATCCTGCCCGATTTTTTTATTGATCCCTAGACTAAAAGCTGCCATAGCCTGGGGCCGACCCCAGTTGGTTCTCTTTTTATAAACGCCGTCACCGGATAATTTATAAATTTTCCCCACTGGAATTGCATGCAGGTAACCTGCCCCAAACCCCGCCTCCACAGCCAATATTTTTACAAATTTATACCGGTACCCGGCTTCTGAATACAGGGCGATACTATGTTGCACAAACCGGTGATAGGTGTAACCCAATTTGAATGTCTGGAACCAGTCATGTTTTGGTTTGGTTCTCCAGTTGAATCCCGTTCCTATCTCCAATCCCGGATGGAATTCTTTGGTAAAAAGTTTGCTGAAGCTGGCGAAAGGAAAGGCAGTGTGCGAGGTTGTAAATGCCACACTAATATGATCCAGCTTATTTTTTTGCGGAAAAGTTTCAAAAAATGAAAAAAAGAAAAGAAATGAAACGAATATTTTTTCATAGCACCATCGTTTAAATGTACAATAATCATGGTCCGCCGGCGTCACGCTATCTTACCAGACTGCGGGCATGTATTTTCCTTATCCGCCGGTGAGCATTGCCTTGCTACTGGCTTCACCAGTGTCGTTGGACTGGCTTTCCATTTTGGAGCTGGCAACAGAAAAGCAAACCTTTAATCCAACTTTTTGCTTTAACAGGCTGACCATATACAGTTACAGATAAAAAAGCAGTATCGCTATACTGATCTTCAATCCCATGGTTGTATATTAAATTTTGCCAGGAACCCTTATCCCGGTTTTAACAATGAGGTCTGTTTCAAAGGTTGGACGCTGATTGGAAAGATGTTGGAGACAATTAATTCAAGTGGGGCAGAGGTGCCGAACGCTACAAATTGTTTTACGCTGCAATAAAAGTATATGCATTTTATATCAATTGCAATAGCTGCAGAAAAGTTTTATTGCGGGGAAATAAAAAGCGGGTATGGGGTAACGGGAGTTGCTACCTATTTCGACTTGAAAAAGTTGTTGGCGGCCATTACACCATTATTATACAGCAGCATTTTGTCGTGGTATTTCGTTCTCCGGATCTGGGAAGAAATATCCCCCTGGCTTACATAAATAGTTCTTCCTTTCTCATTCTCCAAACCGGGGTATTTCCTGTTCAGGGTTTCCATCAAAAGGTTTGAAAAGGCTGCCAGGTAAACAGACAATTTATTGATCTTATAAGAAGGAATGATGATACTGTTGTTGAACAGCGAGTCAATTTGTTGTGGCCGTTCTAATTTGATACCAATTGTTTCCTTGTTAAAAATGATCTTATCACATTGCAGGGGGCTATGAAAATTATGCGGGCAGCTATCGAACATGCTGATAGGATAATTGCTGAGCATGCCACCATCCACGTAATAATTAACAAAAGAAACTGTATCGTTTTTCTTTATTTTTTTCATTTCATTGTCCAACGCCACAGGCGAAAAATAAAGGGGAATTCCCCCGCTTATCCTGGCAGCTAAGGCAATGGGCATATCCGGCGTGGTAGTGTAAGAAAAAATTTCAAGTCGTTGTTTACTCAGGTTAGTACCGGTGCAATGAAAATCCTTAAAGGTCCGGTTCGATAAATGCAGTTCGTGCAGTTGTTCGAAAGTTAACTTAGGATTCCCGGTTTTAAAAGCAACAATACCTTCCAGCCATTTTTCAAAGGCCTTTCCTTTATATATACCGAAACCGTTCTTGAACCTCCTGTATTTCCCCAATAAACCACCGTTGCCATCATTGAGTTTTTGGATGGGGAGCTCGACCATCATACTGTCTATCTCCGATGCTGTGTAACCGATACTGACCATCATGCCGGCAATAGAACCCGCCGATGATCCGCCTACTTTGTCTATCTCCAGCAAAATTCCTTTTTCTTCCAGCACGCTGAATACACCGGCGTATGCAAGGCCCCGAACGCCACCGCCCTCCAGCACCAGGTTTTTATATTGAGCCTGGGAATAAACACAAATAGGAAATAAAAGCAATGTCCACAGCAACTTCATCCTTCAAAATTAAATAATAGACAGCGCCCTGCATTACCAATCAGCAATTTTATATAAATGATAAGAAATAGGGAGCCGGGAGCCGAACATGTAGCAGCCCTCCAGGTTGATGAGTAAGACTGGCTATCCCATACAGGTTGCCCAATGGTAATGCTACTTTACCAGCGAGGAGATTCCCCCGATGGCATCCTCGTGAGGAGGAAGAATTATCGGGTATTTGGTTTAAAGACGAAGACCTTGTCTTTAACTATCGGCAAGCAATACCTGCCAGGCTTCCTGGACTTTGCCTTCGTCCAGCAGTTCCTTAGCATACTTATGCAGTTCTATGTCCATTTCTGCAGGATCAATTGAAAAGTATTGAATAATATTTTTTAACCGCTCATCTTCGAAAGCAGGGTCCACGACTGGTTGTTCGTGCACATTGGCAAGTTGCCCGAGGTGGTTGCCGGAAAGGACCTGGCTGTTCCGGATAGTTTCCGGCAGGCTGTCTATACCTATTCCTAACTGGGTGTTGGGCTTGGCCACTTTGAATAGATTATTACTGTCGACCTTGCAATACCAGTCGCCACCAAGGCGGGCCACTAAGTGCAGTTTTTCCTGCTCTATTTTTTTATCACTTGTTAATACACTATCATCAATATGCAGGCAAATTACTTCGCAAATTACCAATTGGCCGGCACCGCCTTCTTCGCCTAAAGATTTTACTTCAAGAACTTTACATTCCAACTTTGCCTTGGCTTCTTTTACCATTGGAGGCTTTACCATTGTTGCTGTTTCTTTGGTAAAACCTGCTTTTAAAAATTCATCTTCCCCTTTTGGAAATTCGCAACTTGCCAAAGAGGTTTGTTGCACCATATCGTAGGTTACAATGTTGATGACAACTTCCGGAACTTCCAGCACATTTTGCAAAGTATGCTTGGTGGTATTATCTCTAACCCTACGCGAAGGCGAAAAAATTACAATAGGTGGATTAGAAGAAAAGATATTAAAAAAACTAAAAGGGCTAAGGTTTACAACGCCTTGTTTATCTATAGTAGATGCAAAACAAATTGGACGTGGTGCAATAACGTGTTGCAAATAATATTGCTTTTCCGCAGGCTTTAAATCTTTAAGGTTGAAGATCATGTTGCGCAAATTTCATTTAATTCAGCAATACCGCTTTCAAACCTTTTAAATATTATAAATACCACCTGTACTAAAACCTTCATACAATGTAACTTTTGAAAGTTTATTTTCGTTATACGAAAGTATTCGTCATTATTATATTAAACCTTAAAATCAATCTTAAATGAGAAAAATTATTTTCGCTGCAGCCATTTCCGCTGCACTTACCCAACCATTGCTGGCGCAAAATAAATCGGAAACCATTGAAGGAAATGGAAAATTGGTAACAAGAGATATCCCGGTTCAATCTTTTTCAGAATTAAAAGCAAGCGGTGTTTACGAGCTTAAACTTTCGCAAGGCAATAAAGAATCGGTAAAAATTGAAGCTGATGAAAATTTGCAGGAACTTTTCCAGGTAAAAAATGAAGGAAAAAAATTAGTGATCGACACGAAGAAAATGAAAAACACCAATTTGAAATCGAAAAATAAAATGCGTGTTTACATCACTTTTACAAAACTCACAGACCTTGAATTAAGTACAGTTGGTAATGTAAATAGCGAGGGCGCCTTAGCATTTGATGATTTGGATCTGGATACAAAAAGTGTAGGAAATGTTGATCTTCAATTAACAGCCAACAAATTAAATGTTACAAACGCTGGTGTTGGCAATGTAACGCTTACGGGTAAAGCTCAAAACACTATTATGAAAAACAGCGGTGTTGGGAGTGTGCATGCAGGTGAATTTGTTGTGCAAACTATGAATATAGACAACAGTGGTGTTGGTTCTGCCGAAGTAAATGCAGAAAAAGAACTGAAAGTAAAAGACTCTTTCCTGGGGAAGGTGAAAAATAAGGGCAACGCAACTATGAAAAAGACAAAAAAAGTGGTGATCTAATCTTACTATTACTACGATTCCATTCTACCGTGGAATCGTAGTAACTTTTTGTATTTGCACGATCCTGAAAACATGTAACCCAATTATTGCTATCAGGGGAAATATCTTTATAAAAAAATCTCCATACGCTTTAGGCTGTATTTGTGCAGCAGCATTTAAATTAAATCCCCTGTAAAGCGAGTATCCTATTATGGCTATTATAATACAGCTAAAAGTTGCAACAATTAAAGACAACTTTTTTTGAAGTTTGCCCGTTTTCGAAAAATCAAGCATTGCTTTCAACAGGAAATAGAAGAATAGTATGATGATTAAAACAGCAAAGAGGAATAACTTTTTAGAAATGACATAATACACATTGCCCACCTGCACATCGGTATTTATCGCGGTTGAAAAAACGACTAAAGTGTAAAGAATAAAAAATGTAGCGATCGCAATAACCAATTTAACTTCCGACTTGTTCATTATATATTTTTCTTCCTTTTCAAAATACTCCAGTCTGTATCTTCTGCTACAATCGTATTGGTTAAAGTCCCTAACGAATGGATGTCCATTTCTACAACATCCCCGTCTTTCAACCACTGCTCCTGGAAATTGGCATCATTTAATTTTCCTGTTCCATTCAATTCTAAAAAACACCCCGTGCCTACTGTACCACTACCAATTATATCGCCGGGATAAAGATCAACACCATAAGAGGCACGTTCAATAATTTCGGCAAATGTCCAATCCATATCGCCTAAATTTCCTGCACTTACCTGCACACCATTAACACGACATAACATTTCTAAATTCCAGTTCTTACCTGTATGACCGTCTTTAGCCGCAATTTCAAATGCAGCCAGTTCATCTAATGTAACCAGCCATGGACCTATTGTTGTAGCAAAATCTTTTCCTTTCGCCGGCCCAAGATTCAATAACATTTCTTCTATTTGCAAGCGCCTTGCGCTCAAATCATTCATGATCATTAGGCCGCCAATGTATTCATCTGCCTCTTCAGCTTTTATATTTCTTCCTTGCTTACAAATAACAATTGCTGCTTCTAATTCAAAATCAAGTTTTTCAAAATGGTCGGGCATGCAGCGTACTTCGCCCGGACCTAAAATGCTATGGTGATTGGTAAAATAAAAAATGGGATATTGGTCAAACTCAGTGATCATATCAACCTTACGGTTGCGCCGTGCTGCAGCTACATGCTGGCGAAAGGCATATCCATCGCGACAAGATGTAGGATAAGGAACCGGAGCAAGCAATTGCACGAGATCTATTGAAATGCCTTTGTTCATGGCAATTCTTCCTTCTTCAATCATGCGTACGCCTTCCTGCGCTACAGGAAAAACATCTTCCCAATAGGCTAAAAACATGCTCATACTTGTTGGCAGATCGGGGTGCAGCATTTCCATATCATACAAATAATTATTCACCATTACTGCTAACGTATCCTGCCCATCCTTTAAGTAAGAAACCAATTTCATAATCTGCAATTTTTGAAGGCGGCTAAGTTAGCCAATAATATTTTTGAAGTCTTTAGCAAAAAAATGTGCATGTTTGTTATTGATGAAAGTTGCAAATACAGAAGTCAGGTTGTCAAAAAACATTTCAAGAGCAGAAGCCTTTGTTTTAGCATTGGTATTCATCATGCTGCTTATTGGTTTTATCCTGGTTTTTACAAACGTTACCGCGTTTGAAAAATACATTGGCGAAGATGCTATCGTGGAATGGATTACCGTTTTAGGATTGTTGGCAGGTGCCTTTACTTGTTTTAACAGGGCACTTACGCTACGGAAACACAGGACCTGGTTGTTCCTTTTTACTTCGATTTTATTGGGTTTGGTACTTTTTTTTGGTGCCGGCGAAGAAATTTCATGGGGTCAGCGCATTTTTGGAATTGAGTCGCCCGAATATTTTAAAGAAAAAAATTTACAAGGTGAAACCAACCTGCACAACCTGGTGTTGGGCGGCGTAAAAATTAATATGTGGATTTTTTCTTTTTTACTTACGGCTGTCTTGGGCATTTACCTTTTGGTCATTCCTTTTTTGTACCGCAAAAAAAAATGGATGCAAAATTTTGTACGTTACTGGGGCATTCCATTGCCAAAAACCTACCAGATCATAGCATTTGTCTTACTGTTTGTAACAGAATTTATTCCGCATGGCAAAAGAGCCGAACTGCTGGAAGCAGGCACTGCTTTAATGCTTTTTCTTATCATCCGCTTTCCAGCCAACACCCAATCCTTTGAAGAATTAAAAAATTAATTTCCTAATATTAAGCGCATATCAAAAGAGATTA
>JAKFCI010000105.1:0-5087 GCA_036676725.1 Chitinophagaceae bacterium | reverse complement strand
TTTTAAGACCCAAAGAAAGAGGCGAATACAATTTTGGAAATATAAATGTTTTTGTCAGCAGCCCTATTGGAGTTGTTAGTCGCCGGTATACTTTTAAGCAGCCACAAATGATAAAAGTATATCCATCCTATTTCCAAATGCGGCGCTACCAATTGCTGGCCATGGCCAACAAGTTGCAGGAAGCCGGCGTTAAACGTTTACGTAAGTTGGGCCACAGCCTGGAGTTTGAACAAATTAAAGAATACGTAATTGGCGATGATTATAGAACCATTAACTGGAAAGCAACTGCACGTCGTGGTGATTTGATGACCAATAATTATACTGACGAACGGAGCCAGCAGATTTATTGTATTGTGAATAAAGGCCGCATCATGAAGATGCCTTTTGATGGTTTAACATTACTTGATTATGCCATTAATGCTTCGCTTGTATTGACCAATGTGGCTTTAATGCGGCAGGACAGGGCAGGACTTATAACATTTGCAGAAAAGATCGACACCTTTTTACCCGCAGATAAAAAACCAGCCCAACTAAATTTAGTGCTGGAAAGCTTATATAAGCAGGAAACTAATTTTTTAGAAAATGATTTTGAAAAACTATTCTCTGTTATTAGAAACCGCATAACGCAAAGAAGCCTTTTGGTTTTGTTTACCAATTTTGAATCGCTTGAAACCTTGCAAAGAGAAATGCCATCCTTAAAAAGGATTGCTCACTACCATTTATTGATGGTTGTGTTTTTTGAAAACACAGAATTAAAAACCTTAATCAATAATAAGGCTGAAACGATAGAGGACATTTACATTAAAACAATTGCAGAAAAATACAGCCACGAGAAGCGTTTAATGGCAAAGGAACTGCAACAAAACGGGATAGTGGCTTTACTTACTACGCCACAAAACCTCACCATCAATTCCATAAACAAATACCTGGAACTGAAGAACAGGCAAAGCATTTAGGCGCTTATTAGCGCTATTGCTTAATCTTGCATTTTTAAATGAATTAATGAACACAGAATTGAATATTTATGCCGAAGGGCAGGTTTTGCTAATAGACAAACCGCTTTACTGGACTTCCTTTGACGCAGTTCGAAAGATCAGGAACCTGGTTAGAACCAAAAAGGTTGGGCATGCAGGTACCTTGGATCCCTTAGCTACAGGTTTGCTTATTATTTGTACTGGGAAATTTACAAAGAAGATCAATGAGTATATGAGCCAGGAAAAAGAATATACGGGTACGATTACACTTGGCGCAACTACACCCACCTACGACCTTGAAAGTGAACCACAGGATTTTAAACCGGTTGATGAAATTACAATTGAACAATTGAAAGAAACAGCGCAATTATTTACTGGTGAAATTATGCAAATACCGCCCATTCATTCGGCCATTAAACAAGAAGGGAAACGGGTTTATGAATTGGCAAGAAAGGGAATAGATGTAAAAATGGAGCCAAGGAAAATAACGATAAAAGAATTTGAAATTACAAAAATTGAAATGCCTGTTGTGCATTTTAAAGTTGTTTGCACCACCGGAACTTATATTAGAAGTCTTGCAAATGATTTTGGCGAAAAGCTTGGCTGTGGTGGTTATTTAAGTAGTTTAAGGCGTACCCGTATTGGAAATTTTAATGCAAAAGATGCTTTTACGGTTGAACAATTTGAAAATAAAATAAAGGGATCAGGTACGAATTGAAATGTTCAATAGCAAACTATGCGTTGAAGTGTGCGACGCAACAGGCGCATCATTTTTAACTGAAGTTGGTTACAAAAAAAATAAAATTAAAAAGGATAATTCACGCCCAATTGTATTTGTCCATCCTTTAATTTTCGGTAAGGAAAGAAAACATTTTGTTTGTCACTAAATTCCAAACCGGGACTTGGATCTTTTATTTTATAGGCCAGGTCCACACGAACAAGGAACAAACCAAAGTCTACTCTTAATCCTGTGCCTGCTCCAACTGCCAGGTCTTTCCAAAGTTTATTGAATCTAAATTCACCATCGGGGAATGCGGTATTCTTTCTTAAATACCAGATGTTGCCCATGTCGGTAAACAACGCACTATTGATTTTTACACCACCAATTTCCATTAAGAAAAAACGATACTCCGCATTTAATTCCAGTTGCAAGTCACCAAAGCGGTCAGGCGCAATTGTTCTTTCAAATGATTGAATGGTGGAACCAGGTCCGAGTTTGCGCAAACTCCATGCACGCATACTATTGGCACCACCGGCGGTGTAGGATTTAAAAAAGGGCAATGTAAAATTTGCTGAATCTGTTTTGAACAAAGGCATGGGGTAACTGGTGCCGGCAAAAAATCGCCAGGCAAAAGCAGATTTTTTATTATTGAATGAAATTGTTTGGCGAAATTCTCCATCCAATTTTATAAAGCGTTTTAAATTACTATCAAGAAATGGCGTATGCAGCAAGCCGGTTATTAAACCTGATGCTTCAGCATTAAAACGAAGAATGTTTGTGGTATTTTGCTTGCCACCGGAAATTGTTAACCCCGAAATTACCGAGGATACAAGTCCATCCGCAAATATGTATTTATAGGATTGATTCGCTGCGATCAAAGAATCCAGCTGTTTCCTTTTTTCCAGGAAAGCATATTCAATATTGGGAAGGCGTAATGAAAGCAATTTGTTCTTCCAGGTAAATGTATAGCCCCATGAAGCATTGGTGGTTAACAACGAAAGAAAATCCTTCCGGTCAAGATAATTGACATTAAAGATCAAAGAAGTTTTTGCATTTTCTTTTAATGCCGGTGATAAAAATTTATAACGCGGAATGGGTCGTGGAAAAGTGATGACATGACTTAAAGAAAATTGTTGCGATTGCAAACTGGCCGAATCGCCAATGCCCACGCCATATCTAAAACTTGTATTGGCAAGGTTTGCGCCCCGCGAAAAATTCCGGTTTTGTAAACCCAGGTTAAAACCAATTAAATTTCCTTCGGTGTACACAGGATTATTTGAACCCCAGTTTTGGCTGCCTTCTATATTGCCTTCAAAAACATATTTATCTGCTGGTGTAAGTTTGATAACAAAATCTACCGTGTCGGTTCCTGGCCGGGGTTGGGCATCAATATTTACCAGACGAAATGCGCCTAAAGAATTAAACCTGTTTAATGTTTTTAAATAATTACGCTGACTAAATAATTCACCGCGAATTAAAAAGCTGTTTTCGAGGATCACTCTTGATTTAAAAAGATTCTGGTAGGTAATGATTTTATTATTTCTTATTTGCTTAACGATAGGCGTTATCAATGCTGTATCCTGCGTAAGGTCTGGGTAGACAGTTACATTACCAACAAAATACCTGGTTAAATGCGAAGTGTCAAGGTTTGGCGTTAGCCTGTATTCTACGTCGGCAACAGGATTTTCTCTTCTTCTTTGTAAAGCTTCAAATTGTTGCGCCTGTTCAAAAGGATCTAATGTTGGTCGCAATAAAGCAATACCCACTGTATCCCAAATAACCCTGATATCGTCGTTGGCAAAAAGTAAATAACCATTATTACGAAACATATCTGCAAGCCGGTCGCGTTCTGCGGAAAGTAAGGGCTTTGAAAATGCATCACCTTTTTGAAGTAAAGTAGATTGAATGGCAATTTTGGTTACAGCTGCTAATGTATCGCGTTGCTGCTGGCTGATTTTTTGAAGGCTGTCATTACTTATATTGAATGCGATTGAATCAAGCTTAAACAATTTTCCCGGGACCACATCGAAATTAACCGTTGTTCGTTGCTGATCACCACGCAGGTGTACTGTATCGTTAAAAGAGATGCTGTCCCTGTAATAACCGGCAGAATTCAGCAGTGCCCGCATAAATATCTTCGACTTGTCGGCATTTACCGAATCGTAAACAGGTGGTTTTTTAATGAGGGAATAAAAAAACTTTGGGCCATTTTCCCAACCAACCAGTTTTTGCACGCTTCTCACTTTTATGCTGTCATGCAATTGCTCCATTAAGCGGTTGGTCAATTCATTTTTTTCTTCCTTGGTATATTTACCTTCAATATCAATTGTGGTTTTGTAAACAAAGGGTTTGCCGGCAGGGTAATCTCTAACAACGGTACAAGAAGAAAAAAAATAAACCAAAGCAGCAAAGAGTACTATGTTTTTTAGGATAGGTGATTTTGCTGCCAAAACATTCATAATTATTTCCGTGCTATGCTTAGTAAGAAAGTGCTCAAAGATATTCAAAGTTTAGGCCTAAAAAAACACAGGACAGAAAGCGGATTGTTTCTTGCCGAAGGACCAAAAATAGTTGAAGAACTAATCCAATTGATCCCGGAAAGTATAGTGGGAGTGTATGGAACAAAAGAATGGAGCATGCAATATCCTTCCATTGATGCGGAAATCATTACTGATATTGAATTAGAACGCATATCGCAACTGCAAACACCACATGGTGTAGTTGCTGTTGTAAAACAATTTGAATTGAAAGAGCCGGATTATAAATCGGGATGGTGTCTATATTTAGATACCATACAGGATCCCGGGAATCTGGGAACGATCATACGCATTGCAGATTGGTTTGGTATACAACAAATAGTTTGCAGTGGGGGATGTGCTGAATTATACAACCCTAAAGTGGTACAATCAACCATGGCAAGCATTGCAAGGGTGCCGGTTTGGTATGATGAAGAAGGCGTGTGGCTTAAAACGCAACAAGTGCCAATTTACGCGGCTACATTGGAAGGAAGTTCTGTTTACGACCAAAAAAGAACGGCTAATGGCATTTTATTAATAGGGAATGAGTCCAAAGGAATAAGCGAAAATTTACTGCCTTATGCAACTAACAATATTACTATACCCAGGTTAGGCGGCGCAGAATCCTTAAATGCTGCAGTGGCTACAGGTATTATATTGTCACACCTAGTTACCAATTAATACAAACCTTTAATTAAAGCGGATTGCTTTAATCGGCTGAATTTTTTTGACTAAGAAAGAAGGAATCAGCAATACAAGAATTGAAATGACCAGGGTTGCACCAATTACTGTCAGCACTTGTAGGTAATCAATTCTAACAGCAGCAGTAGGCATATAATATTCTGCTTCTTTTAATTTGACAAACCCTGTTTTCAT
>JAKFCI010000104.1:0-5141 GCA_036676725.1 Chitinophagaceae bacterium | reverse complement strand
CGGTTTTGGTAAAGCAAAGGCGGAAAAATATGGAGATGAAATATTGGAAGCGATTGAAGGTTATTGCAGCCGTAATAATATTAGCTCGAATATGGACGCTTTACCAGCGCATAAAAAAAAGGAAGCCAAAGAAAAAACTGCGGTTTCACCCCGCCTGGATACCAAACTGGTTTCCCTGGAGTTATTCAGGTCAGGAAAATCAATCCAGGAGATAGCACTTGAAAGAAACTATTCCCTGTCCACTATCGAAGGCCACCTGGCGTTTTATGTAGAAACTGGTGAACTGCATGTCAACGACCTTGTGGATGAGGAAATGCAATCTCAAATAGTGAAAATCATGAATGAAAATAGCGGGGCTACGCTCCAGCGATTAAAGGAACTTTTACCTGCTGCAGGTTATGGGCAAATAAAAATGATGGTAGCCGCAGAAAAGTGTGCAGCACAAAATTCCTGAACCCGCCTATCTCCCGAAATCATCCTGCAGCCTGATGATATCCTGTTCATCGCTTGGGTTGTCTGCATCCGTATGCTGCCAGATTTCTGCCACAATGCCCCATTGATCCAGGCCTACGAGGCGGTGACGTTCCCCCTGCTTTAGCTCCACGATATCCCCTTTGTATAAAAGAACCTCATCTGTCTCCTGGTCATTATCACTTTTAATTACGGCTGATTTACCCGATATCAACTTCCAGATCTCTGCCCGCCTGTGGTGGTATTGCCAGCTCAATTTTTTCCCTGGTTCCACCAATAGAATCTTTGGACTGAGTTTTCCGGAAATGGATAGCTGGTCGACAGAAAGATCCGGGAAAAATTTTTCAATGAATTTAGCAGCGTCTTCTTCCTCAATAACAAAAAAACCTCCCCATGGGCGGTTGTCATCTTTATAACGGACACGCACAAACGAAGTAATATAATTCCCTACTTCTTCAAAAACTTTTTGTACTTCAAATTTTTTAAGCAATGGCTCAAAAATATTTTTAAACTGATAGGTTACATCCGCATCTTCAACTGCATATTCTTTTAGTTTTTCAATCTCCACATCTTTCATGCACCCCTGATTTTTCCCTTTTTTGCCAATCAATTCTTCAATATGAATTGGTTCATAACCCAGGTATTTTGCACTTAACCAATCCATATTGCGCTTACCTTCCGGTTCAATAACATAATGCGCTAATAGCGTATCAAAGAATTTTCCTTTTAAAGAAACACCATACCATTTTAAAATGAGGAGGTCGTATTTTATATTATGCCCGATCCAAACTTTAGTTTCATCAGCAAATAATGTTTCAAATTTGGAAAGCACACGTTTAGTTGCTTCCATGTTTTCGCAATCAACAGGCACATACCAACCGTGGTGGTTCTGCACGCAAAAACTTAAACCAACCAGGTCTGCGCAATTCGCATCAATGTTTGTTGTTTCAGTATCAAAAGAAATTTCCGTGTGCCTGGATAATTCCTGCAACAGCTTTTCTATTTCACCATCACTTTCTACTAATTCGTAATCGTGTGGCGTATTGAGTATATTTTTTTCCGGTTGAATTATATTAGGAACCTCAGGTTCTTCATCCTTTGTAATCCCTGTAGCTAACGAAGCATTTGCGAACATATCAGTTTGTATGCCCCCATTTACTTTTGTTACAGGTGTGCCATTTCCAGCTATTTCTTCTCCTAGTAATCTTTTTATAACTGTTTTAAACTCAAGCTCGGTTAGCACTTCTCTTAAATCTTCTTTCTTCCATTCTTTTATTCGAAAATCTTCTTCGTGAAATTCAACGGGAACGTTTGTTACAATTGTGGCTAATCTTTTAGAAAGTACGGCATCATCTTTTCCCTTTCTTATTTTTTCTCCAATGGCTCCTTTAATATTATCAGCATTGGCCAAAATATTTTCCAGTGTTCCAAATTCCGTGATCAATTTACAAGCGGTCTTTTCTCCAATGCCCATTATTCCCGGAATATTATCAACCGCATCTCCCATCAGCCCCAACATATCTATTACCTGGTCTACACTTTTAATGCACCATTTATTGCAAATTTCATCAGGACCCATGATCTCTACATCACCACCCTGGTAACCGGGTTTGTAAATTTTTATTTTATCACTAACCAATTGACCATAGTCTTTATCGGGAGTAACCATAAAAACTTCATAACCCATTTTTTCGGCTTGCTTGCTAAGCGTTCCTATTACATCATCGGCTTCAAAGCCATCGCTATCCAGCGTAGGAATATTTAAAGCTTTTAAAATGCGTTTAATATCTGGAATGGAGGCAGAAATATCTTCCGGTGCTTGTTGCCTGTTTGCCTTATAATCGGAGTATTCAGTTTCTCTTTCAGTAACCGTTGTACTTTCAAAACACACGGCCATATGCGTGGGCTTTTGATTGTTTATCAGTTCAATTACCGTGTTGGTAAATCCAAATTGTGCATTTGTATTTTTTCCTTTTGAAGTAATTCTTGGATTACGAATTAGTGCATAATAGGCGCGGAAAATGAGCGCCATGGCATCTAGCAGAAAAAGCTTTTTTTCCATGCCGGCGAAGTTAGTCAATAGCAGGGTGCGAAGTTGTCACCAAAAAGCAAAACCCCGTTTATCGAACGGGGTTTTAAGTTATCTAATAGCAAAATCAGACTAGTTGTAAGCCAATTTTGCGTCTGTAGTTTGGTTTGTTTTAGGTGCTTGGTTTGCAGAATAGTGCACTGCGCTTTTGTTAATATACTGTTCTGGGTTTTCCACTAAAACTGTTCCCTTAAAAGAGGCAGTGTTTGTGTCTTGTGGTTGGGGTGAAGCGTTGTTGTCCTTGTGAACAAAATTTAAATACAGGGCGAAAAATAAAAGATTAAATGCAAAGAAATTTAAAACTTTAGAAATTCGACTTTTCATAATTGGATTGTTTTGGATGATTGACAGTTCTAATGTAGAACCTGTTTTTAAGAATCCTAATAATTAGAAACTGCATTTTTAAAAATTGAGCAGAACCACTCAGGCGATGTTCGTAGAACTACGAGTTTATCCTTAAAACATGTTAGACTTTCATAGTAGCAAGCTTTTTTTGCAATGAAAACATTTCATCTCTTAAGCGGGCTGCTTCCATAAAATCAAGGTCGCGGGCTGCTTTTTCCATTTCTTTTTTTGTTTTGGAAATAATCTTTTCTAATTGGGGGATCGTGGTATATTCTGCGCCATCTTCCGCAGCCTTTGTAATTACTTCGTCAACAGCATACGGCGAATCAGGATCATAACCTTTGATATCCAGTACAGATGTTTGCGCCATGATCTGGTCTTTCGACTTGAAAACTGTTTTGGGTGTAATGTTATGTAGCAGGTTATATGCTACCTGCTTTTCCCTGCGGCGTGACGTTTCATCGATGGTGCGCTGCATACTTTCGGTCATGGTATCAGCATAAAAAATCACCAAACCTTCTACGTTCCGGGCTGCACGTCCCGCCGTTTGGGTAAGCGATCTTTCATTACGAAGAAAGCCTTCTTTATCAGCATCCAGGATGGCAACTAAAGAAACTTCCGGAAGATCCAGCCCTTCCCTTAAAAGATTTACACCAACCAAAACATCAATGACACCAAGGCGCAAATCTCTTAAAATTTCAATCCTGTCTAAAGTATGTACCTCGCTGTGTATATATTTTGATTTGATGTCGATGCGCTTCAGGTATTTATCCATTTCCTCGGCCATGCGCTTTGTAAGCGTCGTTACCAAAACACGATCGCCTTTTTTAACGCGTTTGTCAATTTCTTCTAAAAGATCATCTATTTGGTTAATGCTTGGACGTATTTCTATAGGGGGTTCTATTAGTCCTGTCGGACGAACAACTTGTTCTACCACAGAACCACCGGTTTGCTCTAATTCATAATCGCCAGGGGTGGCACTTACATAAACCGTTTGGTTCAACAGGTTTTCAAATTCATGAAAATTCAATGGACGATTATCTAAAGCCGATGGTAAGCGAAAGCCATAATCAACAAGCGTCATTTTCCTGCTTCGGTCACCGCCATACATTCCACTCACCTGCGGTATGGTTTGGTGGCTTTCATCTATCATGCAAATAAAATCCTTAGGAAAATAATCCAACAAGCAAAAGGGTCTTGTGCCCGGTTGGCGCCGGTCAAAAAAGCGGGAATAATTCTCAATTCCGTTACAAAAACCCAGTTCTCTTATCATTTCAAGGTCGTATTCAACCCTTTCTTTTAATCGTTGCGCTTCAATAAATTTTCCAACGCTTTTGAAATATTCCACCTGCGCCTGCATTTCATCCTGTATCTCGTACATCACGCTTTGCATTATGTCTTTAGGCGCAACATATAAATTTGCAGGAAAGATCGCGGCATTATCCAGTTTTGCAATCCTTTTTCCATTCTGCACTTCAATGCTTTCTATTTCCTCTATTTCATCGCCAAAAAAAGTCACCCGGTAACCAACTTCCAAATAAGGAAGATTTATATCAACCGTGTCGCCTTTTACTCTAAAACTTCCCCGCGTAAATTCAATGGTGGTCCGGTTGTATAAAGAACTTACAAGAGAATGCAGGAAACTTTGCCTTGAAATTTTATCGCCTTTACCTATGCGGATGATTCCACTTTCGTAATCGGTTGGATTTCCCATTCCATAAATACAGCTTACCGAAGCAACAACAATGATATCCCTCCTGCCTGACAACAAACTAGTGGTTGCCCGCAGCCTTAGTTTATCTAATTCTTCGTTTATGTTTAAGTCCTTTTCAATGTAAGTATCACTCGTAGGCATGTACGCTTCCGGTTGGTAATAATCGTAATAAGAAACAAAGTATTCTACCGCATTATTGGGAAAAAATTGTTTGAATTCGCCATACAATTGTGCTACAAGGGTTTTATTATGGGTTAATACCAGGGTAGGTCTTTGAACATTTTGAATAACATTGGCCATGGTAAAGGTTTTACCAGAACCGGTAACACCTAACAAAACCTGGTGCCTGTCACCTCCAATTATTCCTTCGGTTAATTGTTGAATAGCAGAAGGCTGATCGCCTGCAGGTTTATATGGGGCTTCAATGGAAAAGGGCATCGTTTATAAAATTAGCGAAGCATTAGTTATTGAAAAGACGAATTAAGTAAGAATTAAAAAAACTATTTGACTGAAGAATCAAGC
>JAKFCI010000103.1:0-3877 GCA_036676725.1 Chitinophagaceae bacterium | reverse complement strand
TTTTTTATGTGCCAGGCTTAATCCATTTTTCTTTTTTAATTATAGAGAGTTTTTTATGTAATTGATCATTTCTTCAAATGGTGCTGGATGAAACCAATGAAAGGCTTCCTCCTTCCTAAACCACGTCAACTGCCGCTTTGCATACCTGCGTGTGTTTTGTTTGATCAATGCAACCGCTTCGGGCAAAGAAATCTTATTAGCCAAATAATCGAACAACTCAGTATAACCAACGGTTTGCAATGCCGGCAAATGTTTGTATGGAATTAATGATCGGACTTCATCAAGCAATCCCATTTCCATCATCTGGTCAACCCGTGTATTGATGTTTTGATGCAATTGATCTTTAGGCAACTCCAATGCAATTTTTACCACTTTAAAAGGCCTGGATGCTTTACTGCCTTTTTTAAATACTTGTATCGACTTTCCAGTTGCCTGGTAAACTTCTAAAGCCCGCAATAAGCGGTGTGGATTCTTATTTTCTCCCTGAGTAAAAAATAAAGGGTCCATTTCTTTTACTTTTTGTTGCAACCATTCCAATCCTTCCTTTTTATAGGTTTCATTTATTTGGTTGCGTAATGCTTCCGGCACTTCCGGGATTTCATCTAAACCTTCGCTAAACGCTTTTATGTAAAGGCCGGTACCACCAACCATTACGGCAACATTTCTTTCTTTAAACAGGTCGCCGGCTTTTTTTAATGCATACTGTTCGAAAGTTGCTGCATTTACTTTTTCCTGTATGGAATGAGAAGCAATGAAATGGTGAGGCACTTCGCTCAATTCTGCCAACGATGGACGGGCAACGCCAATATTCATTTCTTTATAACACTGGCGGCTATCAGCAGAAATGATTTCGGTACCAAATTCTTTTGCCACTTTTATGGCAACAGCGGTCTTACCAACTGCCGTCGGGCCTGCAATGATGATTATGGTTTTTTCTTTCTTGTCCATCATTAAAAATAAACTCCGCTCATGCGGAGTCTATAAAAATTGAATATATAAATATGGGTTAGAAATCTTCTGCATTATCGGTTGTAGTTTCTTCTGTATCTGCAAAGTCATCGCCTAAGCCGTCTTCTCCTTCTGTACCAAAACCTTCCGTTCCTTTTGTCAGGTCGTATTTTTCTTCCACATCTGCAAAACGTTCGCCCAGCAAGCTTTTGGTACCATACTGGCTTGGTGCAATTCCTTCTGTACGCACAACAACCGGGTACGTTACTTTGGCATTTTCTTCTTTTGAAACACTAATCAGTTCAACCATGAAACTCCAGTTCTTTTTCAAATCATAGAGGTAAATAAACTTCTGGTTGGGATCACGGATCTCTGTTCCAATTGGCGTTTCCTTCATTAATAAAGGGGCCGCTTTATAAGCTTTATCATACACTTCAAGAGATATTTCCCTGCCACGCTGCCAGTTATCATTACTGCGATGGAATGTTGCTTCGTGCTTCGAATCAAACTCGAAAGCTTTTAAGATGATACCATGCAGGTCGAAAAAATTTTGAGTATGCCGGATGGCTACGTCTCGGTACACACTTTCATCTTCCTCTAAATAGATCCTGAATTTTAAAATAGCCATGTAGTTAGTTTACCAACAAGAATAAAACCAAAAATAATGAAATACACTTTACTTTACCGGTTGCAAATGCAGTTCTGAGCCTTTTTTAAGCATATATTGATAAGCGGCATCATAATCATTAGGAATTTCACCGTCCAGTATGGCATTGCGGATCGCATCTTTAATGTCACCAACTTTTCGCGAAGGAGGAATTCCAAAAATTTCCATGATCATTTCGCCGGTAATAGGTGGTTGCCAGTTTCTTATACGGTCGTTTGCTTCTACTTCCTCGCAACGTTTTTTAACCGCTTCAAAATTTTCTAAATACTTTTTTACTTTATACTTGTTCTTGGAAGTGATGTCGCTTTCGCAAAGGATCATCAGCGCATTAAAATCATCACCCGCATCAAAAAGCAAACGCCGCATAGCAGAATCTGTAATATCTTCTTTCGATAAACCAATTGGCCGCAAATGCAATTCAACCAGTTTGCGTACAAACTTCATATTATCGCCAAGCGGCAACTTTAATGCATTAAAAATTTTAGGCACCATCCTTCCACCAATCACTTCATGCCCGTGGAAAGTCCAGCCCTGCCCTTCTTCGAATTTTTTTGTTGCAGGTTTTGCAATGTCATGCAAAATGGCGGCCCAGCGCAACCACAGATCATCAGAGCGTTGCGCCACATTATCCAACACCTGCAGCGTGTGGTAAAAATTATCCTTGTGGCCTTTGCCATCAATGTATTCAGCGCCGGCCAATTCTACCATCTTCGGAAAAATATATTGCAACAGTCCACTATCAAAAAGCAACTTAAAACCAATTGAAGGTTTTTCACTTAATATGATCTTGTTCAATTCGTGGGTGATGCGTTCCTGCGAAACAATTTTTATCCTGGCTGCATTTTCTTTTATCGAATTGAAAGTTTCCGGGTGAATATGAAATTTTAATTGGGCCGAAAATCGAATAGCCCGCATCATACGCAAAGGATCATCGCTAAAAGTTTGAAAAGGATCTTGCGGTGTCCTGATCAAATGCTGGCGCAAATCATCCATTCCATTAAACGGATCAATTAGTTTCCCGTAATCTTCTTTATTTAAACTTATGGCCAGTGCATTGATCGTAAAGTCGCGGCGGTTCTGGTCATCTTCCAATGTGCCGGGCAACACTTCGGGGTTGCGGGAATGATGGCTGTAGCTTTCTTTACGGGCACCAACAAATTCCAATTCAAAACCATCGGCGGTTTTAAATTGGGCGGTTCCGTAATTTTTAAAATAATTCACTTTCGGGTGCGGTTTAAAAACTTTGGCCGCATGTTTGGCCAATTCCAGTCCATCGCCAACGCAGGCTATGTCTGCATCTTTGGTTTCCCTCCCAAGGATCTTGTCCCGAACAAATCCACCAATGAGGTAGCAGGGCATGTGAAGTTCTTTTGCTGCAGTAGCAACTTTTTCCAGTATCACCAACTCACGTTCACTGCAATTAATATCCATTGGCGCAAAGATAACAGACAGCGAAGTTTTAAGTTTTAGTTTTTGATACAAAAGGATCCTAATAGTAATTCCGAATAAACAGTTGTAAAAAATTTACTTACGGATCACATCATAGCTGCCGTCCTTTTTCCATTTAATGATTTGAGAAGGAAGGGCAATTGTTTGATCGTTTTGCCGCCAGGTAACAACGTGGTCAACAGCTTCTTTTATTTGCGTTGTTATTTCAGAAAAAAGTTTAGGTGTTTCCTCTCCGCTCCTGTTGGCAGAAGTAGAAACAATTGGTTTGCGAAAACGCTTGACCAGGTGACGACAAAAATCATCTTTTACAATCCGGATGGCGATGGAACCATCTTCTGCAATTAAATTCCCGGGCAAACCAACAGCTCCATCAAAAATGATCGTTGTTGGTTTTGTTTGTTTTTCTAAAAAATCAAAAACAGCCAGGTCTGGTGCAGCTACATATTTTAAAATGTCTTTTTCATCACCTACCAAAATGATCATGCTTTTGCGGTCATCTCTTTGTTTGAGCTCGTACACTTTTTTAACGGCAGCTGCATTCGTTGCATCGCAACCAATACCCCACACCGTATCTGTCGGGTATAAAATGGTTCCACCGTTTTTCAAAACTTCCAGGCATTGAATCATATCGTTTTCAAAATCAGCAAGCATCTATCTTATTTTTTGATACACGTTCATAACACTTTCACTGCATTTTTGCAGGGTGAAATTTTGTGCATGGGCCGTTCCTTTTTCTATTAATATGTTGCGTAACTCCTGTTCACTATAAATACGTTTCATCGCCACCGCTATTTCTTCACTGCTTGATGGATT
>JAKFCI010000102.1:0-18149 GCA_036676725.1 Chitinophagaceae bacterium | reverse complement strand
AGGCTCCAAATACAAGCAGCAGCACACTGGATCCATAAAGCAATTTCAGGAACAGCATTCTTATTTAGTCTTCCAACTTTTTTAAAAAACAATCCATCGTTGGCCATGGTATAATAAACTCTTGCGCCTGCTAAAATCAACCCGTTATTGCAACCAAAGGTTGAGATCATGATCATGAGTGCAATAACGATAGTGCCTATGTTTCCAAATATTGCATTGGAAGCTGCTACAGCTACCCGGTCTTTATCTGCTGAAGCAATTTCTTGTAAAGGCAAAACGGCCGTGTACATAATATTTGCAGTTACGTAAATGATCGTTACGATTAGCGTTCCAAGAAAAAGACTTAAGCCAATATTTCTTTTTGGATTCTTAATTTCTCCGGCAATAAAAGTTACATTATTCCATGCATCGGAACTAAAAATAGAACCCACCATAGCTGCAGCTATTGCACCTAATGCAGCGGCCATTGTGTACGAAGCAATCGTACCATCCGTATTTAACTTATGAAGATCCCAGGCATTTGACCAGTTGGCATCCCAGATATCGCCTTTTGCCATAATTAAACCAAACACTATTAAACCAAAAAGACTTAACAATTTGGTCATGGTAAATGTGGTTTGAATAAGTTTACCATTTTTTACCCCTTTCGTATTAATAAAAGTGAGCAAAACAATTACAACAATTGAAAGTAATTGGGCCGGAGATATCTGGCGAAAACCCAGATCAATTGCAACAATATCTTCGCTCAATTGAGGTATTAAATAAGCAGTGAATTTTGCAAAAGCTACACCAACAGCAGCAATCGTTGCTGTTTGAATAACAGCAAAAAAACTCCAGCCGTATAAAAATCCAATTAGTGGGTTGTAAGCTTCTTTTAAATAAACATATTGTCCGCCCGCTTTAGGATACATGCCACTCAGCTCGCCGTAACTTAATGCAGCGGTAATGGTCATAAAACCTGTAATAAGCCAAACAGCAATTAACCAACCGGCGCTGCCCACATTGCGGGTAATGTCGGCACTAACAATAAAAATTCCGGAACCAATCATGGAACCTGCAACGATCATTGTTGCATCTAATAATCCTAATGATCTTTTAAACGATTTATCTTCCTGGATTGCCTTTTCAGCAGTTAGTATTTGTTCAGCCATTAACGGTATTTATGGCATCAAGATAAGTATTTAATTGATTGATGTTTACCGATTACCTAAAACAAAAAATCCTGCTTCCGCAGGATTTAATTTATTTACAAATCATTATTTCTTTTTGACATATTGTTTATTCAACCCCGTTATCAATTCGTTGGTAATGTTATAAGTAGTATCGCGGTAATAAAACAAACCCGGGTCGGAAGCAAGAATATAAGAATAGCCTTTATTGTTATTGTATTCTTTTAAAAAATCTTCAATCTTTGTTTTTACATCTTTCATTTTCCTGATGTAATAATCCTGGTATTCCTTATCCAATGCCTGCTTCCTGTTTTGCATGTTCTGTTGCATCTGCATTACATCTCTTTGTGCATTTTCAGATTGAACCTGGTTCATTGTAGCGCCCTGTGCCTGGTACTGGGCAATTTTATTTTGATAATTTTTTTCTAAACGGCTTAATTCGCTGGTGATGGCATCTTCTTTTTTACCTAATTCTGTTTTTACATCCTTTACCATGGCAAAAGAGTTTTCCAAAGAATCCATTTCGAAATAGGCAATTTTAAAATTTGAACCAGAAGAATTTGCTTGGTGATTTGTGGCCTGTTTTTTTACAATTGGTGTACCAGAACTAAAGTGTAAATAAAAAAGTACAGCAATTGCAATTAGCAAAACAACATTTAAAACAAGTAAGCCATTTTTCATTCAAAAACAATTTTGTGCAAATTAACGGGCAAAAGTGGCTGTATAAACTTTACAAGCCAACTTTTTCAAACGATTAACAGCGGTATGCCATTTGCGTATATAGGATAACACATAAAAAAATTAAGTATGGGAATTTTATCTTGGATAATATTAGGATTAGTTGCCGGTGCCATTGCAAAGGCTCTTCACCCGGGACGTGACCCTCAGGGTTGTATTATAACTATGGTAATTGGCGTAATAGGCGCTGTACTTGGCGGCTGGATCGCCACCATGTTTGGATGGGGCCGGGTTGATGGTTTTAATTTATACAGCATTCTAGTAGCAACTGGTGGTGCGGTGCTGGCATTAGTTATTTATAGTGCTATTGCTGGAAGACGACGCTAAAATTTAAATTTATTTTTTTCGGAAACCTGTAAAGAAATGCTTTGCAGGTTTTTTTTATTAATTAGATGCCAGAGTAAATGCCGAATAAAATAGCAGAAGTACAAGAGTGCGACGCAACAATGCTTAATAGAAATATTTAGTTGGGAACAAAAAAAAGAACCCTGCACATGCAGGGTTCGTAATTATTATAAATTCATTAGAAATTATTCTTCTTCATCAAAGGTCATTGCCTCACGGGAAGTTTGCAACAATTCGTATTCTTCTTTGCTTCCTACGATCATGTTTTCAAACTCACGTAAACCAGTACCCGCAGGTATTAAGTGACCGGTGATCACGTTCTCTTTCAATCCCAGCATATCATCTGTTTTACCTTGAATGGCTGCAGAAGATAATACTTTGGTTGTTTCCTGGAACGATGCCGCCGAAATCCAGCTGGTTACACCTAATGATGCTTTGGTAATACCCAGCAACGTTGGTGAAGATGTTGCAGGCTGCGCATCGCGGAATTCAACTAACTTCTTGTCGTTACGACGAAGGATAGAATTTTCTTCACGCAATTCACGCAAGCTAACAATCTGACCGGCTTTCATTTTGGTGGATTCACCAGACTCTGTTACTACCTTCTTGTCATAGATGAAATCATTCTCTTCTAAGAACTCAAACTTATCTGTCAAGTCTTCTTCAAGGAATTTAGTATCACCTGGATCAACAATCGATACTTTACGCATCATCTGGCGCACGATCACTTCGATGTGTTTGTCGTTGATACGTACACCTTGTAATCTATAAACTTCCTGGATCTCGTTAACAACGTATTGTTGTACAGCGAACGGTCCTTGAATTGAAAGAATATCCTGGGGAGCGATCTGACCATCAGATAATGGAGAACCAGCTTTTACAAAGTCGCCTTCCTGCGCCAGGATCTGGCGGGTAAGAGGTACTAAATATTTGCGTGTTACGCCATCCTTAGCTTCAATGATGATCTCACGGTTACCACGTTTAATAGCACCCATAGAAACGACACCATCAATTTCTGAAACGATAGCTGGATTGCTTGGGTTACGAGCTTCAAATAATTCGGTTACACGTGGTAGACCACCCGTAATATCTCTTAACTTACCAAGTACACGTGGTATTTTAACCAACACCTGTCCTGCTTTTACAGCTTCGCCTTCATCAACAACGATGTGGCTACCTGTAGGTAAGTTATATGACTTGATCTCTTTTCCTTCAACAAGAATGGAAGGGATTTTTGTTTTATCTCTTGTTTCAATTACAACTTTTTCACGGTGACCTGTTTGTTCATCAGACTCCTCGCGGAAGGTGATACCTTCTAATACATTTTCAAATTTCAATGTACCATCGATCTCCGCCATGATTACGTTGTTGAACGGATCCCATGTGCAAATCGTTTCACCTTTGGTTATTTTCTGACCGTCTTTTACATTTAATGTTGCACCATAAGGAACGTTATTGGTAATCAACAAACGATCATTTTTTGTATCCATGATCCTAAGTTCACCAGTACGTCCAATTACAACCTGTACTTTTTCGCCTTCGTTATTTGTAGTAACTACTGAACGAACACCGTCGAACTGGATCACACCATCAAACTTAGCAGGCAATGTAGATTCAACAGATGCTGAACCCGCAACACCACCCACGTGGAATGTACGTAGTGTTAACTGTGTACCCGGCTCACCAATTGATTGTGCAGCGATAATACCTACTGCATCACCTTTTTGAGCAAGAATACCAGTTGCAAGGTTTTTACCATAACATTTTACACAAGTACCACGTTTCGCTTCGCATGTTAATACAGAACGAATTTCAACGGTTTCAATTCCGATCTCTTCAACTTGTCTTGCAACATAAGCAGAAATTTCTTCGCCTGCGTTGATGATCAATTCTTCTGTTAGCGGGTTGAAAATGTTGTGTACTGAAGTACGACCTTCAATCCTGTCGGACAATGGTTCAATAATATCTTCGTTATCTTTTAATGCTGATGTTGCAATACCACGCAATGTTCCGCAATCTTCTTCTGTAATTACAACGTCCTGTGATACGTCAACCAAACGACGTGTCAGGTAACCGGCATCAGCTGTTTTCAATGCTGTATCCGCAAGACCTTTACGTGCACCGTGGGTCGAGATGAAATAATCCAATACGTTCAGTCCACCTTTAAAGTTGGAAAGGATCGGGTTTTCAATGATCTCAGATCCTGTAGAACCAGATTTTCTTGGCTTAGCCATCAAACCCCTGATACCTGCAAGCTGCTTAATCTGTTGTTTAGAACCACGGGCACCGGAATCCAACATCATGTAAACAGAATTGAAACCTTGCTTGTCTGCCGCTAATTCGCGGATAAGCGTTTCCGTTATTCTTGTATCCACACGAGACCAGATATCTACGATACCATTATAACGCTCATTGTTTGTGATCAAACCGGCATTATAGTTATCCCAAACTTCATCAACTTCAACTTTTGCATTTTCTACCAACTCATTCTTTATTGCAGGAATGATCAAATCGTTAATAGAGAAAGACAAACCACCCTGGAATGCTGTACGGAAACCAAGGGTTTTAATATCATCTAGGAACTTAGCGGTTTTAGGAACGTTGGTGATCGTAATAATATCACCAATGATCTCACGCAAATTCTTTTTAGTTAATAAAGCATTTACAAAACCAACTTCTCTTGGAACGTGCTGGTTAAAAATTACCCTACCAACAGTTGTTTCAATTAATTTATGAACAAGTTCGTTGCCTTCACGCACATTGGTTTTCACCTTAATGTGTGCATGCATGTCAATTACTTTTTCATTATAAGCAATGATCACTTCTTCTTCGCTGTAGAAAGCTTTTCCTTCGCCACGAACTTTTTCTTCAGGAGTTGATTTCTTTCCTTTAGAAATATAATACAGACCAAGTACCATGTCCTGAGAAGGAAGGGTGATTGGTGTACCATTCTGTGGGTTCAAAATGTTATGAGAAGCAAGCATTAACAACTGCGCTTCAAGAATGGCAGCATGGCTTAATGGTACGTGTACCGCCATCTGGTCACCATCAAAGTCGGCGTTGAATGCCGTAGTTACCAACGGGTGTAACTGGATTGCTTTTCCTTCAATTAATTTTGGCTGGAAAGCCTGGATTGACAAACGGTGCAACGTTGGTGCACGGTTTAACATTACCGGGTGACCTTTCAATATATTTTCAAGGATATCCCAAATAACAGCTTCTTTTTTATCAACAAGTTTCCTTGCAGACTTAACTGTTTTTACAATACCTCTTTCAATTAATTTACGAATGATAAATGGCTTAAATAATTCGGCAGCCATATCTTTTGGTAAACCGCACTCGTGCAATTTCATTTCAGGACCTACAACGATAACCGAACGACCAGAATAGTCAACACGCTTACCTAATAAGTTCTGACGGAAACGACCTTGCTTTCCTTTTAATACATCGGAAAGAGATTTTAGTGCACGGCCACCTTCGGCTTTTACCGCATTTGATTTACGGCTGTTATCGAATAAAGAATCGATCGCTTCCTGTAACATACGCTTTTCATTACGTAAGATCACTTCCGGAGCTTTGATCTCTAACAAACGCTTTAAACGGTTGTTACGGATAATTACCCTGCGATAAAGATCATTCAAATCGGAAGAAGCAAAACGACCACCATCCAATGGAACCAATGGACGAAGTTCTGGCGGGATAACAGGAATATATTGCATAACCATCCACTCCGGACGATTTGCAATTCTCGTTTGTGCATCACGGAAAGATTCAACAACTGACAAACGCTTTAATGCATCTGCCTTACGTTGCTGTGAAGTTTCTGTTGCTGCTGCATTACGCAAATCAAATGATAATTGATCAAGATCAATTCTTGACAATAGATCGCTAACGGCTTCAGCGCCCATTTTAGCGATGAATTTATTTGGATCTTCATCAGGCAAATACTGGTTGTCTTTTGGAAGTGTATCCAAAATATCCAGGTATTCTTCTTCCGTTAAAAGATCGCCGTAGTTCTGGCCTTTATCCGCACGGATACCAGATTGAATAACTACAAAACGCTCATAATAAACAATAGACTCTAATTTCTTAGAGCTCATTCCCAACAAGTAACCAATTTTGTTAGGCAATGATTTAAAATACCAAATATGAACTACAGGTACAACTAGTTTGATGTGACCCATACGTTCGCGACGTACCTTCTTCTCTGTTACTTCAACACCACAACGATCGCAAACAATTCCTTTATAACGAATACGCTTGTACTTTCCGCAAGCACATTCGTAATCTTTTACCGGTCCAAAAATTCTTTCGCAGAACAAACCATCTCTTTCTGGTTTATATGTACGATAGTTAATGGTTTCAGGCTTCAAAATCTCACCGAAGCTTTTTTCCAAAATGCTATCAGGTGATGCTAGTCCGATTGTAATTTTTGAAAATGTAGGTCTCGGACGATTATCTCTTTTATTAAAAGCCATCTTTTATGATTTCTGATTTAAAGATTTCTAATTTTTCTTTTTCTAATAACGTTGAATTTGCCAATGGTGAATCAATCTTTTTACAGATCATTCACCATTGACTACTCAAGCTATTAATCGTGGAACTTAAGATCTAATCCTAAGCCTCTTAATTCATGTACCAATACATTGAAAGATTCAGGAATACCTGCACGTGGAATATTCTCACCTTTTACAATTGCTTCGTAAGTTTTAGCACGACCGATGATATCATCTGATTTCAGTGTCAATAACTCCTGAAGAATGTTAGAGGCTCCGTATGCTTCCAATGCCCATACCTCCATCTCACCAAAACGCTGACCACCAAATTGAGCTTTACCACCTAACGGTTGTTGTGTAATTAAGCTGTATGGCCCGATGCTTCTTGCGTGCATCTTGTCATCAACCATGTGGTGTAGTTTAATGATATAAATTATACCCACGGTTGCTTTCTGGTGGAATCTTTCACCGGTTTCACCATCAAATAAATAGGTGTGACCGAATGTTGGAAGATTTGCCTGGTCTATATAATCTGCAATGTTTTCTACTGAAGCACCATCGAAGATCGGTGTTGCGAAACGCATACCTAACTTCTCTCCTGCCCAACCTAAAACAGTTTCGTAAATCTGACCCAAGTTCATACGAGAAGGTACACCCAGCGGATTCAATACAATATCAACCGGCGTTCCATCTTCAAGGAAAGGCATGTCTTCTGCACGAACAATCTTTGCTACGATACCTTTATTTCCGTGACGACCCGCCATCTTATCACCCACTTTCAGTTTACGCTTAACAGCGATGTAAACTTTAGCCAGTTTCAATACACCTGCAGGTAATTCGTCACCGATGGAAATGTTGAATTTCTCTCTTTTGTAACGACCTAATTCTTCGTTGTATTTAATGCTGTAGTTGTGTAATAAAACGTTGATCTGCTCATCTACTTTAGCGTCGCCTGTCCATCCCAAAGGATCAACATTCATGTAATCGATGCTGGACAAATTCTTTTGTGTGAATTTCGATCCTTTACCAATCAAAGTTTCACCAAAGTTGTTGTTTACACCGGCAGATGGCCTGTCCTTTAATAAGGTTTGTAGTTTTTCAAGCAACACTTCCATTAAATCTGATACACTTTTTTCGTGCACCTTTTCTAATTTTTCAATTGCTGCTTTTTCACGAACCTTAGAGTTCTTATCTTTCTTTGCTCTCTGGAATAATTTTTTAGAAATCACCACACCTTCAACTCCGTTCGGTGCTTTTAAAGATGCATCTTTTGCATCACCAGCTTTGTCACCAAAGATGGCACGTAAAAGTTTTTCTTCCGGTGTTGGATCAGATTCACCTTTAGGTGTAATCTTACCAATTAAAATATCACCTTCTTTAATTTGCGCACCGATGCGAATGATTCCATTTTCATCCAGGTCCTTAGTTGCTTCTTCAGAAACGTTAGGGATATCTGGCGTCAATTCTTCTTCGCCCAATTTTGTATCTCTTACTTCAAGTTCGTATTCAGAAATATGTACCGACGTAAACATATCTTCTTTTACTACTCTTTCAGAAATTACAATGGCATCCTCGAAGTTGTAACCTTTCCAAGGCATGAAGGCAACTTTCAAATTCTTACCTAACGCTAACTCACCATTTTGGGTAGCATAACCTTCGGTTAAGAAATCGCCTTCTTTTACAATTTGTCCTTTTTTAACAGCAGGCTTTAAATTGATAGATGTTTCCTGGTTGGTTTTAATAAACTTAGTCAGCTTATAAATAATCAAGTCATCTTCAAAAGAAACCAAACGCTGTTCTTCGTTTCTCTTATAGCGAATGTGAATTTCGTTTGCGTCTACAAATTCAACCACACCATCACCATCAGCATGTATTTGAATACGTGCATCACGTGCAGCACGACCTTCCAAACCTGTACCTACAATAGGCACATCAGGACGTAATAATGGAACCGCCTGGCGTTGCATGTTCGATCCCATCAGGGCACGGTTCGCATCATCATGCTCAAGGAACGGAATTAGAGAAGCACTTAAACCAACGATCTGGTTAGGCGCCACATCCATATACTGCACATCTGCTTTATCTAAAATCGGGAAGTCACCAGTTTCGCGACTTACAATTTTATCTTCAGCAAAATTGAATTTATCATCTAACGGTGTATTTGCCTGGGCAATTTTTGCACTGTCTTCTTCTTCAGCACTTAGGAAGGTCAACTGCTTCATTTCCACTTTACCGTCTTTTACTTTACGGTAAGGCGTTTCAATAAAGCCCATGTCATTGATCTTAGCGTGTACGCAAAGCGTAGAGATCAAACCAATGTTTGGACCTTCCGGAGTTTCGATGGTACACAAACGACCGTAGTGGCTATAGTGTACGTCACGAACCTCGAAACCTGCTCTTTCACGACTTAAACCGCCGGGTCCAAGTGCGGAGATACGACGCTTGTGCGTGATCTCACTTAAAGGATTGGTTTGGTCTAAGAACTGGGAAAGCTGTGATGTTCCAAAGAATGAATTAATAACAGAAGAAAGTGTTCTTGCATTAATAAGGTCAACAGGCGTAAATACCTCGTTGTCACGTACGTTCATACGTTCGCGAATGGTACGAGCCATACGTGCAAGACCAACACCAAACTGTGCAAACAACTGCTCGCCTACAGTACGTACACGACGGTTGCTTAAGTGATCAATATCATCAATCTCCGCCTTACCATTGGTTAAGCGAACAAGGTATTTAATGATCAGGATGATGTCTTCTTTTGTTAATGTCTTCTGTGTAATTTCTGCATTCAACCCTAGTTTACGGTTGATCTTATAACGACCAACTTCTCCAAGATCATAACGTTTGTCAGAAAAGAATAATTTATCGATAATACCTCTGGCAGTTTCATTATCCGGAGCATCTGCACCGCGCAATTGGCGATAGATCACCTGCACTGCTTCCAACTCTGAGTTAGAGGTATCTTTATTTAATGTATTGTAGATAATAGCGTAATCACCTCCAACGTCTTCTTTTTGAACGAAAACCGATGCAATTTCCATATCAGCTATGGTATCGATTGCTTCTTCATCCAAAACAGAATCACGCTCAAGAATTACTTCATTACGTTCGATAGAAACTACCTCACCGGTATCTTCATCAACGAAGTCTTCAACCCAGCTGCGTAAAACGCGGGCTGCAAGGCGACGGCCTAAATATTTTTGTAATGCTTTCTTATCACCTTTTACTTCATCAGCCATTCCAAATAATTCCAGAATGTCTTTATCGGTTTCGTAACCAATAGAACGAAGCAAAGTGGTAACAGGGAATTTTTTCTTACGGTCGATGTATGCATACATGATATTGTTGATATCAGTTGCAAATTCCATCCACGCACCTTTGAAAGGAATTACTCTTGCAGAGTATATCTTAGTTCCATTGGGGTGAACAGACTGACCGAAGAATACACCAGGTGAACGGTGTAATTGGGAAACAACCACACGCTCAGCACCATTAATAACAAAAGTACCGCGAGGGGTCATGTAAGGGATGTTTCCTAAGAATACATCCTGGACAATTGTCTGGAAGTCAATATGCTCTTCATCGTTACAGCTTAAACGAAGCTTAGCTTTTAACGGCACCGCATAAGTTAAACCACGCTCCATACACTCTTCAATTGTGTAACGGGGCGGATCGATAAAATAGTCTAAAAACTCAAGAACGAAAATGTTACGGGTATCCGTGATAGGAAAACTTTCCTTGAATACACGGAATAAACCCTCCACATTACGCTTGTCAGGAGTAGTTTCTAATTGGAAAAACTCTTTAAACGACTGGATCTGAACGGCAAGGAGATCAGGTGTATCGGCAATATTTCCAATTTTTCCGAAGTTGATCCTTTGATTCGTTGTAGTAACAGGCATAGATATAAAAACCGGTTTAATGTTTCAGACGAGGCAAATAGCTTCCCACCTTTATAATTTTCAATAAAGGCAATGGTTATCAACTATTTAGCTAGAATTTGCGACGTCAAAATGTTTTTGGCCAAAACTTAAGGATTGCAAAAGTAAGCAATTAACCTACACGAACAAGATTTTTCCTCTTCACAAAGAGCAGGCCATAATTAATTTTTCGTTATTTTGATATATTAAATAAAACTAATGGATTTGAAAGAATTTATTAAGAGCTGGCTCACCTATTCGAAAAAAGACCGGATTGGCGGCTTTATAGTAATAGCAATGGTGCTCTTTATTTTTCTGATTCCAAAATTATTATCACCTAAAGACGACTCGATTGCCATAGCACCAAATCATATTCTAGAGAATGCCATAGACAGTTTAAATACAGCTACTAATAAAAAACAAAATATTTACGGTGAAGATGAAGAACCAATTAATTATCAATACGAGCCTTCAAAAAATGCAGGATTTAATGAAGGTGCCCTTTTTAAATTCGATCCAAATTCAATAAACGAAGCCGGCTGGAAAAAATTAGGATTAAATGACCGCACCATTAAAACAATAAATAATTACAGAAATAAGGGCGGTAAATTTTATAAACCTGAAGATCTAAAAAAGATATGGGGTTTACCGGAAGCGTTTTATAATCGTGTTGAGGACTACATAGCCATTGAAACAAACTTAAAAAAAGAAAATAATTTTCAAAAAGAATATACAAATACAAATAGCTATGAGAAAAAGCAAAGAACCTATAATACAGTAAATATTAATGCATGCGATACTTCTGCTTTAATCGCCTTACCTGGTATAGGAAGTAAATTGGCCGCACGTATTGTAAACTTCAGAGATAAGCTGGGCGGCTTTTATTCTATTAACCAGGTTGGCGAAACCTATGGTTTGCCAGATAGTACTTTTCAAAAAATTAAAACTTACCTGAATGTTGATGAAGATGGAATAAGGAAAACGAACATCAATGCAGCAACGAAAGACCAATTAAAATTGCACCCTTATATAAAATGGAATTTAGCCAATGCAATTGTTGAATACAGAAACCAGCATGGCAATTTTAAAAGCCTGCAGGACCTAAAAAATATTGAATTGATCGATGAATACACATTACAAAAAATTTCTCCTTACCTAACATTTTAAAAGATTTAAAAAACAAAAAGCCCCAACAAAATGTTGGGGCTAATTATATTTAAGAAGCAAGATTAAGCAATCTCTACTTCTGCACCAGCTTCTTTTAATTTAGCTGCGATATCATCAGCAGTTGCTTTGTCAACGCCTTCTTTAACAGGCTTTGGCGCACCATCTACTAAATCTTTCGCTTCTTTCAAACCTAAACCAGTTAACTCTTTTACAAGTTTAACTACACCAAGTTTAGAAGCACCAGCGGATTTCAATATTACATTGAAAGAAGTTTTTTCTTCAGCAGCAGCAGCGCCACCACCTTCGCCACCAGCAGCAGCTACAACAGTTGCAGCAGCAGGCTCGATGCCATATTCAGATTTTAAGAAATCAGCCAGTTCCTGTACATCTTTTACAGTAAGGGCTACTAATTGTTCAGCAAGTTGTTTAACGTCTGCCATTTTGTTTAATTTTTTCCGTCTTCATATTTCGTTTTCCGAAATCCGACGGAGGGTTTAAAAAAATTTGCCTTTTTGTTTACCCTCAGGCCTGGGTTATTATTAGCAATCGACTAAAAAAGTCTATCGCACATTAATCATCTTATTCCGCTGCAGGCGCATCCGCTGCTGGAGCATCTGTTGCAGGTGCTTCCGCAGTTGGTGTTGCAGGCGCTTCTGCAGTTGGTGCAGCTTCAGGTGCTTCAACACCAGCAGCTTGCTTTTCGTGGTGTTGCAATAAAGCAGCAAGTACACGCTTAACTGGAGATTGTAACAATCCAATTACTTCACCGATCAACTCATTCTTAGTTTTGATCTTAGTTAAAGCAACCAGGTTTTTATCGCCAGTGTAAATATCACCATTGATAAAAGCAGCTTTCAACTCAGGCTTCTCACCTTTGCTTTCCTTACGGAAAGATGATAGAATAAGAGCCGGCTCTTTTGGATTTTCAGAAAACATTAAGGCCGTAACGTTGTTCAACGAATCGAACATACCATTATAGCTTTCGTTACCTAAAGATTCCAATGCTTTTTTGATCAATGTATTTTTAGCAACTTTCATTTCAACTTGTTTGTCGAAACAAACGCGGCGTAATTTAGTTACCTGCGCTACGGTTAGCGATTCTGTATTTGTAACATAGAAGTTGTTGTATTGAGAGAACTTCTCTTTCAACGCTTCTATTACTTCGTTTTTTTGTTCTTTGGTCATTACTTAGTTGTTTGTCTTTGTTTCTATGCTAATCTTTTAATAAGAAAAGCTGTTAAAACAAAATATTAGTGAACAAATGATTTAGTGTCTACCGGGATACCAGGGCTCATTGTGCTTGCCATAGTCAAACCTTTCAGGTAAGTACCTTTAGCTGTAGATGGCTTGGCTTTTACAATAGCATTTATTAATTCCTGACTGTTTTCTGCAAGTTTCTCCGGCGTAAAAGAAACACGTCCAATTGAAGCATGGATAATACCCGCTTTATCAACCTTAAATGCAATTTTACCACCTTTCACTTCATTTACAGCACCGGCAACATCATTAGTAACTGTACCAGTCTTTGGGTTTGGCATCAGGTTACGAGGACCTAATATTTTACCTAAACGACCAATCTTTGGCATAACAGCAGGTGTTGCAATAATTACATCAACATCTGTCCATCCACCATCAATCTTCTGAACAAATTCATCTAAACCAACGTAATCAGCACCAGCGCCTTTTGCTGCAGCCTCTTGTTCCGGACCGCAAAGCACCAATACTTTTTTAGTTTTACCGGTACCGTTAGGTAGGGTTACTGTACCACGTATTGCCTGGTCAGCTTTTTTAGGATCTACGCCTAAACGGATATGCAGGTCAACAGACGCATCAAATTTACAGGTGGTAATAGTTTTTACCAGGCTGGATGCATCTTTCAAAGAGTAAACTTTGTTAGCATCAACTTTTGCGTTTATTGCTTTTCTTTTTTTAGGAATGAAAGCCATTGTTAATTCGTTTTAAAAAGGTTCAAAATTATTTTGCAGGACCTCCGTCGACTGTAAGACCCATACTGCGAGCTGTACCGGCTACCATACTGGCAGCGCTTTCAAGCGTAAAAGCATTAAGATCAGCCATTTTATCTTTAGCTATCTCTTCTACCTGCGACCAGGTTACTTTTCCAACTTTTTGACGGTTGCTTTCTTTAGAACCTTTTTGAATTTTTGCAGCTTCCATTAATTGAATGGCTGCAGGAGGAGTTTTAATTACAAAGTCGAAAGACTTATCAGTATAAACTGTAAGTAATACCGGGAGTACTTTTCCCATTTTGTCTTGAGTTCGTGCATTGAACTGCTTACAAAATTCCATGATGTTAACACCTTTGGAACCTAGCGCAGGACCAATTGGAGGTGCCGGGTTAGCCTGGCCACCTTTGCACTGTAGCTTTACGTAGCCACTGATTTCTTTTGCCATTTTCTATCTGATTTATTGGTTCAAGCGACGTTTCATCTCCGCGACTACTTCGTCTCCCAAATTCATCCATATTCGCATAAATATAACCATGCGAATGAGAAAGAACTACTTTTTGGGAGCGCAAAAATAGGACTTTCGTATGAAATGGTAAAATTGAAAAGGGTATTATTTGTTAACCGGCTGTTGTAGTTACTTCAAATTTGGTTGCGTCGCACACTTGTACGGCAATAACAATGTTCTACAAGAGTTTAGCTTTCTTACATCTGCCCAATCCTTTTTTAATTTTTCTTCCGCCATTTTTTAATATCCAGGTAATCTAAATAGTAAAGAATACGTACGGATAGATTGTTGCTATGTGGCTCTTTTAAAGTGCGGTTAAGATTATCAAAATACTTATGATCGGCTATTTCATCCCCATTAAAATTTTCATTCTTCCATACTACATTTATAAAACTGCCAGGTGCAAACTGGTAACTGTACTCTGCAAATAATGTAAATTGGTTAAAACTCACATCAGGACTTGAATAAAGTTGGTTATTAGTTAAAGAGCCGTCCTTATTTAACTTGTAAAAATCTTTCTTCTGCACCTCGCTCCAATAGTGGCGCAGCCGCATCTCAATTCCCGATTTATTGTTGAAATTGTATTTACCAGTGATGGAATTAATAGCTGTTTTCCTATCTCTTAAAGCAAAAAAAATATTACTTCCGTCATTTCCATCAAAACCAATATTATTTTTAAATGGCTGGAAAGTTAAATCCTGCGTCAGGGAAAGTTTATCATTGAAACGATATTTGTGAAATACATTTAAATAATAGCTACGTCCTTTAAACCGTTCGTGGTGGCTTCCATTAAACATAGCCCCAAAAGAATATTTTTTAGCGTTGTTGCTTTCAAACCAGGTTTCAACAATGGCTCTTCTCGAAACACGAAAAAGATCTAAACCACCGGTTTGAGCTTCATAAAAATCATTGGCCTCCGGGTTATACCCGATAAATGCCCCGATGAACCACAGGTTTTTTAATTGTGCGTTCGAGTTAACATTGGTAAAAAATCTTTGGTACCCATTGTTTTTAAAAGTTTTGCTATACCCTGCATTGTAATTTATCCTGAGTTGGTTGAACCATTTTCCTGGCGTTGTCCATTTGTAACCCATCCAATAATAATGATCTATAAAATTTCGGGTGGTAAAATAACCCATGTCCGAAATATCAAAATGTTCATTTACAATTTCCTGGGTTAAACTAAAGTTGAATCTTCCACCTGTTTTAGAAAAGCCTGCACTGTGCGAATAACCTGTATTTTTATTCACTTCATTCCCTATTAATTTGCTAATGGAGACCTTACCATTCCAATTATAGGTATTTTTTTTATTATTAAAATTAAAAAGGGCAGCACTCACATTAGCATCGTAATCTTTTCCACTACGCAACACATTAGTATTGATGAAAGAAATGGAGGAACTATTTTTTAAAGTTTGGTCAAAAACCAGGATGTTATAATTAGTATGTGGTGCCGTTTGAATTTTCCTGGTTTTATTAAATTCATCTTCTACTACGGCATGCATGCGCTTTGTTATTGCATTAAAAACGCCTACCCCAAAACCTTTTTTAGTTCGGCCGGAAATTTTAGTTGCGTTGAGCAATTTTGATTCTGAAGGATTTTCAATGATGCGCTCATTTGGATTCATCATATTTTCAACCGCATAATAATGTAAAGGACGACTTCCAATTCGGCGAGAATAAAATAAATTCCCTTTACTGAATAGTTCTGTTCCTTCAGTAAAAAAAGCCCTGTTCTCATCAAACTTTACTTCAAAAGGAGATAGATTTAAAACCAGCGGATCTGATGGTACTTGGCCGAAGTCTGGAATTAATGTCATATCCAATGTAAAACTTTCACTGATACCAAATTTCACGTCCATTCCTCCATTAACTGATGTACGAAAATTTTTTGTATCGGGTTGGTAATGGTTTATATAACCAGATAAATAAGGTGAAAAGGAAAGCCGTAATGGAGATTCGATTTTTGTGATACCTGTCCATTCTCCTTCCTGGTTAATAAACCCACTTACTTGTGGGTTAACAGGGTTCCACATGTATTGCTGTCCTGTTTTATTTCTACGCCGGGTAATGTTCAATCCCCATGTTTGCGAATCTTTACTTACAAAACGTAAAGCGGAATAAGGTATTCTCATTTCAAATGACCATCCATCTGAATGAATTTTCGATTCGCTATCCCATACTGCATTCCATGATGGATCCTCGTTTCCATTTCCACTATACTTTGCATCAAATTGCTCTCCATAAGGTGTAACGTAAAAGCCAACCGCGTTAATTTTATCATTATAGGTATCTATAATTACCCCAACAAAATCATTAATTCCAACCTTATCCCGGCCAATGAGTTCTCTTGAAATACTGTCTTTGGTTCGCTCGTGACAATAACCACCCACGTAAACCGATGAATTATCATAAAGGAAATAAATAACGGTTTTATTTGTGCTGTCTTCCGCCTTACCAGCAGTGGGGCGCCATTCAATAAACCCGGTTGCTGGTTTCGATTCTTTCCATGCCATTTCGGAAAGATCACCATCAATTTTAATGTCACTTTCAGTACGAACTGCAGGTATTTGACGAATTGGAGTTTGGGCAAAAGCAGCAGCCTTTATAAAAAGGCATAGTAACAAAATGAGCTTTGGTTTTAACTTATTCATGACAGGCTACGAAGTTAGACGTAGCGTAATGGGTGAATGTTACCACTCATAAAAAAAATATTTCTTCATCTATTATTTATCAAGGTAATCCTGGTAAAATACCTGTTGTAATGCTTTTCCTGCATTTAAATCTGTTGAAGAAATAGAACCAGCTCGCCCGATCACCTGTTTGCCAACATTATCAAATACGATGGTTTTTTGAGGCTGAATAAAACCAAAACCATTATTAAAATTGAAAAAAGCCCACTGTTTGGAGGTCTTATCAAAGATGTTCTTGCCAAATGGAAAATCATTTTTTTTCGAAGAATCTATTTGCGCCGTCAAAGTTGTTGCAAGGTCAACTTGCGAAGCGATTTTATCAATCACGATTCCTTTTTTTACTAATGCCCCACCCAGCCAAAGCATAGGTATTTTAAAATCACTTTCTTTGCTTGTACTCACAGGCAAAGGATGTCCATGATCCGCTATGATGATTAAAATAGTATTGTCCCACCAGGGTTTTTGTTTGCATTGGGCCACCAATTCTTTAATTACATAATCAGAATAATGCATAGAATTAATAAACTGCGATGCATGATCCTTCCCTTTAAACACAGCATCCACAGGCGTTTCAAAGGGTTCGTGGCTGCTTAATGTTAACCAGGTAGCAAAAAATGGCTGCGAAGATGTTTCCAAATCTTTTAAAAACCTTGCTGCCACTACCCCATCATGAGCACCCCATTTTGATGTAAGGTCTTTAGATGCAAAGTCATTTTTTTCAACAATTTTATCAAAACCACCATTGGCTAAATACGATTTGATGTTGGCAAATGCAGGTTCACCGCCATAATAAAATGGTGTACTGTATCCTCTTGACTTAAAGTACTTGCTCAATACCGGCAGCTTAACAGACTTGTTTACACTCCGCAAAATAGAAGAACTATGCAAAGCTGGATACCCACTTAAAATAGCAGGCAAACCTTTATCAGTTCTATCCCCACTGGCATAAATATTCGAAAAATAAATTCCTTCTTTTTTTAGCTCATTAAAATTCGGAGTTACTTCTGTTCCATTCCTGGATATGTGGGTCACTTTATCCGTAAAGCTTTCCCAAATAATCAAAATCACATTTGGATTCTCTGTACAAATTACTTGCTCAAAGTTTCCCGTTGCCTGGTACAAGCTATCGACTATCTTTTGTGCTTGTTC
>JAKFCI010000101.1:0-10179 GCA_036676725.1 Chitinophagaceae bacterium | reverse complement strand
AGTATTCCTTCCCTTTTCTAATCTTTAAAAAAATTGTTTTCGCTAATTTTCACCCCCATGCACACACGTTTTTATAAATAGGACAGATCAAACTTATCCTTTGCTTTCTTTTTTTAAAATGAAAAGCATTTCAATGCCTCATCGTATGCTTTTGCAGTTTTTTAAAATAAAACCCAGTCGAAACTGGTTAAATTAACCGTCATCTTTATCAGTGAAAACCTCGTTTTATTCTCGTAAATTAGGAGTAACAATAACCTTTCAAAAAGGATCATGAATAATCGTGATATTATTGTAATCGGCGCTTCGGCAGGCGGTGTTTCTGTGCTAAAAGATCTTGTAAACTCTTTGCCCAAAGATCTCGAAGCCTCCATATTTGTTGTATTGCATACTTCTCCCTTTTCGCCCAGCCAGTTACCTCAAATACTTACAAAAGCAGGAGCTTTAAAAGCCAGTCAACCTGAAGATGGTGAAACCATAAAAAAAGGCCACATTTATATTGCTGCTCCCGATCACCATTTGATTTTACAAAAAGATGAAAAGATCGCCGTAAAGAAGGGACCAAAAGAAAATAGGTTCCGTCCTTCTGTAGATGCTTTGTTCAGATCGGCCGCACTTATTTACGGACCTCGTGTAACCGGCATTGTTTTAAGCGGAATGCTGGATGATGGTACCTCCGGCATGTGGAATATAAAACGCTGCGGCGGTGCCACCATTGTACAAGACCCGAAAGAAGCCATGTACCCGAGTATGCCGCAAAATGTAATGCAGTATGTAGATGTGGACCATGTAGTGCCTGTAAGCGAAATGGGCGAACTTCTTATTAAATTGATCAATTCAAAAACGCCCAAGAAGCCGAATCTTTCCAAAGAAGATATGATGCTTTTAAAAATGGAAGTGATCATTGCCACCAGGGACAATGCTTTTGAGATCGGGATATTGGATATGGGCAACCTGACAACATTTACCTGCCCCGAATGCCACGGTGCATTGATTGCCATTGAAGAAGGGCAGTTGATCCGTTACCGTTGTCATACCGGCCATGCCTATACGACAAGTTCGTTACTTGCCAGTGTCACCAAGTCAATAGAAGAAAAACTTTGGGAAGCGATGCGTGCACTGGAAGAAAATACCATGCTGCTGAACCAGATTGGTGACCATTATAAAAAGATTGGCAACCCGGATGCGGCCAGCCAGTTTAAAAAGAAAGCAAAAGAAATAGCGGACCGTGCAAGGATCGTGCACGATTCAGTTTTTACGCAGGAACTTATGAGCGAAGACCTGAGGTTCCATAAAAAATAAGCTTCTTCAGCCTTTTAATGCTTTTAAGTTATTTATTAATAAAATGCTGCGCTTGTCATTGGTAATCTAAACAGTAATGATTCCTTCCAGCGACCCCGTAGCTAAAGTTGTCCAGTAGGTTTGTTGATAAATATGGATGATAAGAGCCATTCCGAAAGGGGTGGGCTTTTGTTTTGGGTAAGTCTGTGCAACTTTAATTGCCGGGCATACTTATGCCCGGGTTTAAATAAGGTAAGAAGGAAATAATTGGTAAAAATTTAATGCGTCCGAAAGGACCTTGGAATTATAATTGACGCGGTTTAACCAGGCCAGTTGTGGACCGTGATGGGTAAAAAATATCCGCAATGGATAATAACACCATATGGATCGTTTTCAATTTGTTTGTAATACTTATGCTGGCACTCGACCTTGGGGTGTTTCATCCCAAATCAAAAAAGGTAAGTATTAAAGATGCACTAACGTGGACGTGCATATGGATCCTTCTTGCTTTAGCCTTTAATGCCGGTGTGTATTATTATTTAGGGCAAGAAGCCGCTATTGAATTTTTAACGGGCTACCTGCTCGAAAAATCTTTGGGCGTTGATAATCTATTCGTTTTTATTTTACTCTTTTCTTTTTTTAAAGTGCCCGAGGAATACCAGCACCGCGTATTGTTTTGGGGGGTGTTTGGTGCCCTTATATTGCGGGCCATTTTTATTGCTATTGGTGTGGTGTTGATTGAAAGGTTTGATTGGATCATCTACGTGTTTGGCGTGTTTTTAATAATTACCGGCTATAAAATGTTCACTAAATCTTTCCAGGAATTACACCCCGAAGACAACCCCGTGGTTCGATGGTTTGTAAAAAAGGGAAGGGTAACAGATGAATACCATGGTCGCCATTTTTTTGTGAAGATGGACGACAAATGGCTGGCTACGCCATTGTTCCTTTGTTTGCTTTCCATAGAATTTACCGATATTATTTTTGCTGTCGATTCCATACCGGCCATTTTTGCGGTTACCAATGATCCTTTCATCGTTTACACTTCGAATGTATTTGCCATACTGGGTTTGCGTAGCTTGTATTTTGCCCTGGAAAATATTATTAACCGCTTTCAATACCTTAGGTATGGACTGGCCATCGTGCTTGTTTTTATTGGTTTGAAAATGCTGGCTTCTTCTTTTATCAAGATCCCGGTGGTACTATCCCTGGTCATTATTTTAACCATTTTAATAACCTCAATCGCATGGAAAAAATTTGATAAGAAAAGTAAAATTTTACATGATGAAAATTGAATGAAATACCGGATAAAATCATACAACTGATTATATCGAAAGCGACTTTTATTTTAATAAAAGATTGAAATATTTTTTTGACCAGCACTGTATGCAATGAAAAAGCTACCACTCATAATTTCCTTTCCACTGGTGGTGTTGGTAGTTGCCTGCTATTACCTGTTTCCTTCTTTTCAAAATTTTATAAACGAAGCCTTCGATGTATTGACAAGTGGAAACGAAACCCGCATCAGCCAATGGGTTGCACAATTCAAACTGGCAGGGCCACTTGTGCTGGTATTGATCATGGTGGTGCAAATGTTCCTCTTTGTGGTGCCCAATGTTTTTTTGATGGTGGTAGCCATTGTTAGCTATGGACCGGTGTGGGGCGCCATTATTTCTTTTCTGGGTGTGTTTGCTTCTTCCTCTCTAGGGTTTTTAATTGGAAGGCATTTTGGGCCGGTTGTTGTTCACAGGATCATGAGTGAAAGTGCCCAAAAGAAAACCAGCCAGATCATTAAAGATTATGGCGTACCTGCTATTTTTATTACCCGCATTTCTTCCTTGTCTAACGACTCTTTAAGCATGGTGGCGGGGCTTTTAAAAATGAGTTACCGCAAATATATTTCGGCAACCATGGGCGGCATTACGCCCCTCATTGTATTGCTGGCCATTTATGGCAACAATGGAAAGATTTTAAAAGCATTGGTTTGGATAGCAGCCGTCTCACTGATCTTGTTGATCATCTACATCATTATCGATAAACGCAGAAAAGCCGAGAAGGCATGAATCAATTGTAATTTTTAATTGCAGTATTCTATTTTAATACGAGGACAATCATTGTTTTGTAGATACGTGGGTAAATAGCAAGTACATATTTTTTAGATTAGTTGCCTTAATCCTATGAATGTCGCAACAGGTTCAATATTTATCCACTGGTATTGATTTTATTAAAACCTATAAAAAAGAAAACGTCCCTTGCGGGACGTCGATAGGGACGGATGGATGAAACTTTTATTTCGACCTGGCTGTCCACTTCAATAAATAGGTATCGCAGCTAAGACCGGTAATGCTCATTCTAAATGTACCCGATGCACTTTTGCCCTTAAGGTTTCCATTGATGTTAAACCTGAAGGCCGATGCGCCGCCATTTTCGGGTTCGGTAATCACAGCCTGTATAACACCATCTTTTACTTCGATCTTTTTTTCTGGCCCTGCAGTGATCTGTTCTGTACTTCCGCCACATCGCCAATAACCGGTAAACGTTAGATCCTTTATTGTTTTTTTATCGGCCGACAAACTAAAACTAATTTTTGCGCCGGTGTAACCATTAGAAAAAGTGCCATTGAATTGTTGTTGCCCGCAAGCGGATAATGCGCCGAGGCAGGCAAAAGCAATCATGATTGCTGCTATGTTTTTTTTCATTGTCCTAAATAATTAACGGGGTGCAATTGCATTCATGCCACCTGCAGCAACCACATAACCACCAGCAGGAATTAAATTTAATCCACCGGCTGCTACAACACCGCTAACCGCATTTGGACTGAATAAGGCTGTAGAAATATCATTGCTATTTAAATTTGGTTTAATGCCTGTAACTGAAGAACTGTATTGATTTTTTTGTTTCCATGTAGTATGCATGGCCACCAATTGTGCATAGGAATAAGTTTGTTGCCCTTTCCAGTATTTTACTTCTTCTGCTGTAGCTGCCCGGCCAAAAGCTTTGTAATAAGATTGTTTAATTACATGTTCTTTCTTATCGGCATAAATGTTCAGCCAATTGTTGATGTGATTATTCATTAATTCGCCATAGGTTTTATATTGGCTCGACCAGTATTTCAATTCATCATTACTTGGCTGCCACCCAAAAGCATCTTTATAAGAACGGCGTACAGTTTGTTCTCTTTCGTACTGGTTCGATTTAATGTAGGATCTATGGCTACTGACCATTTGCGGAATGGTGCGGCTTCCAACATTTTTAAGCCAGTAACTCAGCTCTCCACTATTGGCAAAACGCCCAAATGCGACAAAGTAGCTGCCATGAATAACTTCTTCTTTTGTTTGCGCATTTGCCGCCGAAGGCAAAAGAGATAAACTAAAAAGCGCAATGAGACAAAAACTCAATTTTTTGAGGAGCAATGATTTCATGTATTAATATTTTATTTGTTGAACAGGCAGCAAATAAAAATTAATTAGAAGTTAAGGACAATACCTATGGGTAGGTATTGTTATCGCAAGGCACAATTACAATATACCTTGCTCTCGGGCATAATTTAATAATGCTACTGCTGTTTTAGCACCGGTTTTACGGCCAATATTTTTTCGGTGTGTGTCCACGGTGTGTTCTGATAAAAATAATTTTTTACTGATTTCGGCCGTGGTAAGTGCCTGCGTTATTAATTTGATGATCTCTATTTCCCTTGGAGAAAGTGTGCTTTGTTTTTCGGCTATGTGTTGTTGTTGCCTTGCACGGGCATATAGTGTTGCAATCGATTGTTGAATGTATTGCTTACCTGCCATTACGTTGTCAATAGCAAGGAGCAATTCATCTTGCTTTACGTTCTTCAGCAAATAGCCCATTGCACCAGCATCCAGCAAAGAAGAAATATGTTGCACACTATCGTGCATTGATAACACCATCACTTTGGTTAATGGAAATTTTTCTGAGATGCTCTTTGTTAGTTCCAGACCCGAAACTTCACCCATGCTGATATCTGTGATGACTAATTGCGGCTGGTGCAATTGTATAAGGTCTTCCGCAATGCTGGCAGAAGAAGCTTTGCCTGCTACCTGAATATGGGGTGCTTCATTTAAAATAGATTCAATGCCATCCATCAGGATGTCATGATCATCTACCAATATTATTTTTATTTTTTCCTCCATCACTTTTTTCAACGCCTTTTATTGATTACCGGGTTTGTTTTCATTTTTATGATAGTGGTAGTGCCTTTACCGGGCGTACTATCTATTCTTAATTCCCCATCGTATAATGCAATCCGGCTTTGTATGTTTTTTATTCCCAGGCCGTAAAGTACTTTAACCGAATCAAATCCCAAACCATCATCTTCCATCATTAATTCTGCTTCCCCGCTTAATAAATTTAATTGCACATTTACTACGCTTGCCTTTGCATGTTTTAAAATGTTCGTACTCAATTCCTGGAAGCAACGATAAATAGTTAGTGAAGCCATTTCATTATCCATTGCTTCTTCTATATGTGTAAAGAGGTTAAATGTTGTTTGGTCATTGGCGTCATTAAGTTTATCAACAGCTTGCTGCATGGCGGTTACCAAACCATAATGCAATAGCAATTCGGGAGTGACCTGGTGCGATAAACTGCGTACTTCCACACCTGCCTGGTTAATTAATTCATCTACTTTATCTAAAGACGTTTGTCCTTTTTGTGCCTTGTTCAAAAGTAATGAAGCTGCTGCCAAAGTTTGTCCAACACCATCGTGAAGATCTGCGGCTATACGTCTCCGTTCCTTTTCCTCTGCTTCCATTACCGCCATGGTTCTTAACTTTTGTTCTTTAACTTGTTCCAGAGCATGACGGGTTTTATAACGGCTCTTCATCAATATAGAAATGTAAATGCCCGAAGCAATTAATAATACGACACCACCAGCCAATAATAAAAGCCAGCGTTGCTGGTTGCTGTTGCGCAACTTTGTTTCCAGGTTCTCTTTTTTTAGTTGCAGGTTTTCAGTTGTTTTCTTTTGCGATTCAAATTCTACCTGCATTTTTGCAAAAGCCTGGTTGTAATGATCGTCTGCAATACTATCCTTGTGTAACAGTAGTTTTTTGAAGTATAGTGCCGCATTTTTAAAATCACCGGTTGCTTCATAAGAAAAGGATAATGCTTTATAGGCATCGCCCATTTTTAAACTATTGCTATTTTGTTGGCTAATGGCTTCGGCTTTTTTTGCCCATTTAATGGCAACAGCCGGCTGACCGTTTTTCGTATATAGATCGGCTAACTCCAGGTAATCGGCCGCCAGCATCGATGGATCAGCAATTTTTTCCCGGACCACTGCTGCTTCTTTTAAAATTGATATTGCTTTTTCTATTTTGCCTTGCTGGTAATTACTCTCCGCCAATATGTTTAAGCCGTTGGCAAGGTCCATATTATTTTGCCTGCTGCGTGCCGCTTCTATACCTTTTGATGCATAAATTTCTGCTATTCTAAAATTGCCGGTTGTATTGTAGCAGGAAGCAATATTGCACAATAAAACAGCCTTGTTCTCGTAATTGGGCCCGGGATTTAAATTCAATACTTCGTTAAAGAACCGAATCGCCTCTTTAGGCTTCCCATCTTCCATGTAAGCCCAACCAATGCTGATAAGTGTACTTGTTTTACTGAGCTGGTCATTACGTTTATCGGCTATAATAACTGCCTGGTTAAAGTTTTGCAATGCATTACTAAACTCAGTTTTCTTTACAAAACATTGTCCTTTTAAAATGTAAAATTTTACCAGGGCTGTATCCTTTTCTATTCCCTTTACATGCTGCAAAACACTATCTATACTTTTAATGGCCACATCAGGCGGGTTATGCCGATAGCTTAGCCATGCTTTAAAAAAAAGACTTTGAATAAGTCCGTGCCTATGTTGTTTTTCTTTTGAAAGTTGTTGGAGGGAATCGATCATTTGGCGAGCCAACGTTTCGTTAGTCCGCATCATGGGTGGTATGCGCAGTATAAGCTTATCGATGCCTGTATGATTGCTGTTTTGCTGTGCAATTAATTTAAAATGACAACAAAACACTAAACCAACCAGAAGGAAATGTTTGCATAAACTTCGTTTTCTCATAAAATACAGGCAGCAGTAATAATTAGCTAAAGTAAAGTATTAGTAAAAATTTTTGCAACTATGATAGGGCTGATTACCTGGAAGTTTAAAATTACGGCTATATAAATAGCCTAGGTGGTTTAAAAGCTTTCCATTTACCAGAAGGGATTATATCAATTACTTGAAAGGCTTTCATTTTACTAAATACTTACCCTTAACCATTTGTAGGCCAATTGCTTAAACCCATGCCAGGCTTCGATTTTGGTCGAATAAATAGGGGATTTTACCGATAAAATTTTCCTGTTCTTTTTTACGCTTGTTATTTTGTACTGCATTCGCAGCCCGTTTAAAGTCCAACTCCTAATGATTAACTTTTCTGTGATTGTAGCTCAATAGGCTGTCCCTGTTTTCAACCTAAACCGTCCGGTAAAAACAGGGGTAGCAGCAGAAATTGACATAAAAAACGTTGGTAAAATACCAACGTCAAACAAAGATTAATAATCTAATTCCAACCTAAGCCGGTCTTTTAATTCTTTTACTAAAGGAAATTGTTCAATGATCTTTTGGTATTGTTCTTTGGAACTAAGCGGAAGATCTTTCATTATATTTTCCTGTGGCGCATCGATCATTAAAACAGAGAACTGCAACTTGCGGTTGTGTAATTCTTTTTGTAAAAAGGCGCAGGCTTTTTTGCGTTCCAACTCTAAAAACTTATGCTGCAGGTTATTTGAGGCAGTGGCTTCAAAACAATGCGCATCTTTTATAATTAATTCAGCCAGCTGAAAACTTTGCCAGGCGGGGTTTTTAGCCGCCTTCAATTGTTCGATAAAAACATTCCACGCTGTTTGTAAAGAAGTTTGTTCCAAAGCGGTATCTACTTTGGCGGCGCTGTCATCATTGTTATCAAACTTTTTGCGGATGGCTTCCAGGGAAGATATTTTTTTTGCAGGCTTTGCTTCAACAGGTGCCTGGTAAGGTTGCTGCGCTTCCTGTAAAACAGGTTGCGGTGCTTCCGTTTTTTCTTCTATAATTAATTTGGGTTCAGTAGTAACCGTTGCTTTTGGTAACGCGGTACTTGCTTTTGGTGCTGCTGTTATATTTTGTGCCGTTACCGGTTTAATGGCAATGGGTGCAATACTTTTAAAGGCAACCGATCTTGCTTTGTCGGTTAGTTTGGTTTTGTCCATGCCGCCTTCGCCAGCTGTTAGTTGCAAGGCCTGTCCCAAATAACAAAGTTTGATCAGGGCTAATTCTACATGCAAACGTTTATTGCGTGCCGACCTGTAACTGATCTCCGATTCGTTTAAAATATTCAATGCGCTGATCAAGTAGCCAGGCTGGATTTTTTGTGCAAGTTCGGCGTAACGTTTCTTAAAGCTTTCCACTACTTCCAGCAAGCCGGCTACACGTTCATCTTTGCAGATAAGTACGTTGCGTAAAAATTCTGCAAATCCATTCAGCACCATGTCGCCTTCAAAACCTTTTTTATTGATGTCATCATATAACAACATGGCTCCTGCAAGGTCTTGCTCCAGCATGCAATCGGTAAGCTTAAAATAATAATCGGCATCTAAAATATTCAGGTGCTCAATAGTATTGTCATAAGTTACTTCGCCATTGGTAAACGAAACGATCTTATCTAAAATGCTTAAGGCATCACGCATGCAGCCTTCGCTTTTTTGCGCAATCAGTTGCAATGCGGCTTCGTTTGCTTTGATGTCTTCTTTAAAAGCAATATCGGCCAGGTGGTCAACGGTATCCTGTAAGGTGATCCTTTTAAAATCAAAGATCTGGCAACGGCTTAGGATCGTTGGCAGGATCTTGTGTTTTTCGGTTGTAGCTAAAATAAAAATAGCGTAGGGTGGTGGCTCCTCTAATGTTTTTAAAAATGCATTAAAAGCCGAAGCGGACAACATGTGTACCTCGTCGATTATATACACTTTGTATTTGCCGGCTTGTGGCGTAAACCTTACCTGGTCAACCAAAGCCCTGATATCATCTACAGAGTTATTGGAAGCAGCATCCAGTTCATGAATGTTCAGCGATGTGCCTTCGTTAAAGGAAACGCAGGAGTGGCAAGTGTTGCAGGCTTCTCCTTCACTTGGGTTTTCGCAATTGATGGTCTTTGCTAAAATACGGGCACAGGTTGTTTTACCTACACCACGCGGACCACAAAATAAAAACGCATGTGCCAAATGGCCGCTGATGATGGCGTTCTTCAGGGTTGTGGTAATATGTTCCTGGCCCACAACTGTATTAAAAGTCTGGGGCCTGTATTTTCTTGCTGAAACGATAAATTTTTCCATGGTGAACCTCGGTTGCTAAGGTAACGGATGTACCCGAATTCGGGCCGATTTTAGCAAAAGCTTGCAAATGAATTAAGATAACATCGGGTGGCGCTTAAACTCCTTTGTCCTGTCGAATAAATAACGATAAGTAACCAAACGCCTGCTTTCGTGTACATCGCCTAAACCAGAAGCGACGTTCAGCATTTTTGGATTAAAATCACCGATCCATTGCATTTCATATTCGGTATAACTCATATGAATGACCGTTTTGTAGGCTTCACCCACAATAAAAGCATCAATTCCTTTTCCATGAAATTCCGGAACAATTCCGAAAACAATGCCATTGAACTTGGTACAGGGTTTTGTTTTTTTGACCCAGAGGAATTTTAATTTATGCAACAGGTCAAACTTTCCATCGAGGTGTTTGAACCATTGGTTTAAATCCGGCAGATTTACAAAAATGCAGATCGGTTTATCCTTGTAATAAGCAAACCAAATAATGCGTTCGTCCATCACCGGTTTCATTTTATTGAACATCAGCATTACCTGTTC
>JAKFCI010000100.1:0-6616 GCA_036676725.1 Chitinophagaceae bacterium | reverse complement strand
ATGCGCGGAATTACAGCAAATAAAAATGTCAATCGCTGTGAACACAATTGATTCCTTCCAGGGGCAGGAAAGGGATGTTGTTTATATCAGTATGACCCGTAGTAATTCAGAACAGGTAATTGGTTTTCTTACCGATGTTCGAAGAATGAATGTGGCCATGACCCGTGCCCGAAAAAAATTGGTAGTCATTGGCGATAGTGCTACACTTTCCCAACTTCCCTTCTACGCCGATTTTATTTCCTATGCGCAAAAACATAATGGTTACGTAAGTGCCTGGGAATTCATGGACCTGTAATCAAAAAATTTTTGTTGTAAAGTTTTACAGATCAACGTAAAAACGACTGACACCGTTAATGATGAATTGAACGGTTTTTACATTACCGCTTTTAGGTGTTGTAGCCAAAGCAAGATTTGTAACACAATTTTGATTACCTGGGGCACAACTGATGGCATAGACGTTCATGGTGTTGCCATCAATTTCTGCATGGTCAAATTGTACTGCACTTAGCGCAGGTAATATAATAGCAACAACCGTTTGTCCATTAAAGTCGGGCACTATTGCATTGGTAGCTGTGGCGGACAACGCATAGTTGGCATCGAATACATCTTTGCTGTTGATCACTTTAAAAACAGTATCAGAAGCAGGCGGTTGTTTTAAAGTGTATGAATGAAGCGGTACCAGGCCAACACGTTTTATACCAGTAGTTGTTACTGTGCTGCAAGCGGAAAATAAAAAGATGCAGAACAACGGGATTTGAAAAAGGAAATATCTTTTCATTTTATTTTTCATCCATCAATTTAATATTTTTTAGGGTAAGGGTTCATAAGCAAAATCATACCCACCATTTTTGATGCAATCCAACATTGAATAATTCAAGCATAATTATTGCATTTGGTAGCTTCTTACAAAATCAATTTTCAAATAATTATATGAACCAGCTGAAAGATAAAGTTGCCTATATAACAGGCGGAAGCAAAGGAATTGGATATGGAATTGCAAAAGTTTTACTAGACAATGGCATGCGTGTAGCCATTACAAGTCGTCATTTGAAAGCTGCAAAAGATGCAGCTGCTTCATTAACAAATGACACTTCAAGGATATTGGCACTGGAGTCAGATGTGAGTTCCCTGGTGTCGGAACAGAAAGCGGTGCAGGCCGTTAAAGATCATTTTGGAAGTGTAGATGTAGTGGTTGCAAATGCAGGCGTTGGCCATTTTGCTTCAATAGAAAATATAACCGAAGAAGAATGGAAAAGTACAATTGACACAAACCTTACCGGCGTATTTCATAGCGTAAAAGCGAGCATAGAGGCATTAAAATCATCCAAAGGTTACATCATTACCATTGCCAGTTTAGCCGGTACTAATTTTTTTGAAAATGGTGCAGCATACAATGCCTCCAAATTTGGACTTGTTGGATTTACCCAAGCCATTATGCTCGACCTGAGGAAATACAACATTAAAGTATCTACCATTATGCCCGGCTCCGTGGCTACGCATTTTAATGACCACGTACCAACTGAAGCAGATGCCTGGAAAATTCAGCCGGAAGATATAGGAGAATTGGTGCTTGATCTTTTAAAGATGAACCCAAGAACCTTACCTAGTAAAATAGAAGTTCGTCCGGCTACTGTACCTGCAAAAGGATAGATAACTGAAAAAAATTGTTGTAAAGAACCTGCTGGTGGTTTGTTGAATACTTTTATGAACGTACAAGTGTGCGACGCAACTGGGCCCAATAGAATTACCGTTGCTTAGAACAATTAAAGTTCTAAAAATTGATGGAAAGCTACTGAACAGTGCATTTAAAAACGTAATAAATAATTTTTAAATGCGTTGAAAAGCTTTAAATTTAATGGTGGCAAAAGTTACCATCATAGCTGGCTGCATATTGCTCTTATTATTTTTAAGTTGCCACAGGGAAGACAATTGGCCGAATGAAAAATGTAGTTTGACCAACCTGGAAATCGAAACAGGAAAATGTACGTCTTCAAGCACCTACGATCTGACGCTCAATTTTAAGTACCACAATGCAGGCAATAAATTCTTTAATGTATATGCCCGCAATAATAAATTAATAGGCACATTTAAATTAGCCGACCTGCCGCTTACTATTAAAGATTTTAAACGCAGTGGCAACGAGTATGACTTTATCAAAATCGTCATCAACGAGCACCCCGATTGTTTTGTAGTTGCAGAATTTAAACCGCCTGTATGTGAAGAAGGTGAATGTAAAATTGCTGAATTGAAAACAACTGTTGGAGCGTGTAATGCAGACGGCACCTATCATTTATTGATTGATTTTAAACACCAGGATGCGGGCAATCAATTTTTTAATGTATTTGTTAGAAATGATAAATTGATCGGCACTTATAAATTAGCCGACCTGCCATTAACCATAAAAGATTTTAAACGCAGTGGCAACGTGTATGACTTTATAAAAATTGCCATCAATGATAAGCCCGGTTGCTTCGTGGTGGCTGAATTTAAGCCACCTGCCTGCAAGGAAGAATCATGCGCCATTACTGACCTAAAAACCGATGTAGGTGAATGCACTTCAGATAGCACTTACAATTTAAAAATCAATTTCGAACATCACCATGCAGGCAACGACTATTTTGATGTTTTTATAAGAAATAATATACGGATCGGCACTTATAAACTAAAGGACTTGCCGTTAACCATTAAAAATTTTAAAGTAAGCGGGAAGGATTTTGACTACCTGCGCATTTGCATAAACGACAAAGCAGATTGTTGTAAAGCCATTGAATTTAAAACACCCGGCTGCAAATAATTATTACCTCCATTATTTAATACACTCATTTATTGTATAACGTAAAGCAACATGCGCTTATATAAAAGCATTCCTGCAAAAGACTTCTTTAAATAATTTCAAGAAATAGGTCATTGAACGCCGGCTCCGTTTTGCGTTCAAATATTTTAAACTGAAGAACATTTTACCATTTGTATTGTTTGATTTTTATTTGAGACAAATAATTTAAAGAACCTAAGCTGGTAATCAATCGCCGTGTTTATCTTTAAGTATCAACTTTCCTTTATGAAATTCATCCTTGCTATTCTTTTTTCCTGTTCGCTTTTTTTTGTTTCTAACGCACAACAAACACAAAAACCGCCCTTGCATGGCAAGAACTGGATGGCCATCACAGGTAAGCCTTTGGCGGCTACAGCAGGTGCAGCCATATTTCAAAAAGGTGGTAATGCAGTAGACGCGGCTTGTGCTATGCTCGGCGCCACTTGTACTATGTGGGATGTATTGAGTTGGGGTGGAGAAACACAAGCACTGATCTACAATCCAAAAACAAAAAAAGTAATTGCCATAAACGCTATGGGTTTTGCACCAACAGGGGCGACGCCGGAGTTTTTTAAAAGTAAGGGCTACAATTTCCCGCCCGAATATGGACCGCTGGCGGCAACAACACCAGGTACACCAGGCGGCATCTGCTATATGCTGGCCAACTACGGTACCATGAGTTTGGAAGAAGTATTAAAACCTTCAATGGAACTGGCAGCAGGCTACCCGATAGATGCACAAACAGCCAACAGTATGGAACGCGGAAAACAACGCATAAAAGAATGGCCTTACAGTAAAAAAGTTTTTCTTCCCCACGAAGGCGAAAAAAGAGAGGCGCCTGAAGCAGGTGAAATTTTTGTGCAAAAAGATTTGCTGGCAACCTTAAAGAAGATGGTTGAAGCGGAAAGGGCCGCTTTAAAGAAAGGTGCAAGCAGGAAAGCAGCAATCATGGCAGCCTACGATCGGTTTTATAAAGGAGACATCGCCAAAGAATTTGTTCGGGGTGCAAAAGAACAAGGCGGGTTGATCACCATGGCTGACCTGGCAAAGTGGAAACCCATTGAGGAAGAACCAATGAAAGTAAACTACAAGGGCATTGATGTTTACAAACTGCAGCAGTGGACGCAAGGGCCCATGCTTTTGCAATCTTTGAACATCCTTGAAAACTTCGACCTCAAAAAAATGGGTTATAACAGTACTCAATACATTCATACCCTGTACCAAACCATGAACCTTGCTTTTGCAGACCGTGATTTTTATTACGGCGATCCGAAGTTTGCACCCGCAGAACCAATGAAAGGTTTGCTGAGTAAAGAATATGCAAAGCAACGTGCAGCCATGATCGCATTCGATAAAAACAATCCTTCAATCGGGCCTGGGGATCCTTATCCTTTTGAAGGAAAGAAAAATCCTTTTGTTGATCTTTTAAAATCACGGGGTTATGAATGGGATACCTCTAAAAGAAATTTTGCACCGGCACATGACATCCGTAATAGTTCGAGTATGGTTGATTACAATGAACGTCTTTGGCTGGGAACTACTACGGTTGAAGCAGCTGATAAAGAAGGTTGGGTAGTTTCAATCACACCAAGCGGCGGTTGGCTCCCTGCCTGTATAGCAGGCAATACTGGTGTAGGCATGAGCCAAAGAATGCAGAGTTTTGTTTTAGATTCCACCCTCAACCCGTTTAATGTTGTGGCGCCAGGTAAACGACCAAGGGTGACGTTAACACCAACCATGGCATTAAAAGATGGCAAGCCCTTTTTATCGTTTGCGGTACAAGGTGGCGACACGCAGGAGCAAAACCTGTTGCAATTCTTTTTAAATATGGCTGAATTTGGAATGACTGTACAACAAGCATCCGAAGCAGCTAATATCAATACCAACCAGTTATGGCTTTCACTTGGCGGCTCAAAAACCGATGACCGCAAGCCCAGGCCGGGGTCTATTTTATTACATGATAAAACCCCGGAAGCTGTTAGAAACGAATTAATAAAAATGGGCTATACCTTAAGCTTTGATGACCGAACCAGTGGGCCGATAAATGCTATTTACTTTGACTGGAAACATGGCAGCTTTTGGGGTGGTTCCAGTAATCATGGTGAAGATTATGGTATTGGATGGTAAATAAATAATTTAAAAGCAAGCCTAAACAAAAAGGGTTCACTTACAAATTGTAACTTTTTTTCGGGAGCCGTTGTCATATACAGACAACGGCTCTTTGTTTTAAAATCATAATAAAATGCAATTCATCCCAATAAATTACCATTCATGCATAGTATTAAGCATTTCATACTACTTTGTATTGTATAGTACTGGATTAAACTTTAGTTTTGTTCTATTAAATCAATTAACCAAATAAATAAAATTTTATGAAACAGTTATTCGTCTTATTTTTTGCCGCTTTATTTTCAGTATCAACTACTTATGCCGCAGTGACACCTACAACACCGGCGGCGGAAATAGGCTTAAGTACCACCTTCCCTTTGGCGGAAAATGTAAAATGGTCTAATGTAAATGATTATTATAAAGCCCAGTTTACCATCGACAATAAGGATTACACCGCGTTTTTTACCTTTTCCGGTGAACTTGTAGCTTCAACACGTAACGTTTCTTCTGATGAATTACCAAAAGGATTAAGACAAAGTTTGAATGAAGAAATGAAAGACAGCTGGATCACAGGGCTGGTAATGATGTCAACAAAAGAAGGTGATACTTATTTTGTACAACTTGAAAATGCAACAAACCAAGTGATCAAAAAATCAGTTGGCAATAAAAAATGGTCTGCATATACCCCATCGTAACCAAAACTAACAACAATTATAAAACCGGCTCCATGCCGGTTTTTTTTTGAAATCCCTTTCTCTCCGCATCAATCCATTACCCCATAAATATTATAATTGGGATAAACTTTTACAATAAGAATGGCAGGCTCATCCAAGTTTTGAAAACCAATTTTGACAAGAGTGCCAATAAACTTTCACAGAAAGATTCTAAGTTATTTTTTTGTTGTGTCCCTTACTGTCATGGTTCTATCTCCACCCATATTTCCCATCATCTCCATCATATCTTTCTGACTTGTAAAACTCCAGTGCTCACTAATTTTTCCGTCTTTTATTTTAACAACATCAATTCCGGTATCATCTATTTCTTGTCCTATAGGCATACCCCATGGATTTTGTTTTGTTTTTCCTGTCATTCTAACCAAAGTAAAATGATACAAATTGTCGTTGGATGTTGCCTCAGAAAGTACTTCCATTTTCATATTATCAAAATAATTACGCATTTGACTGAGGTAGCGCTTCACACTATCGCGACCTACAATGTCTTTTCCCATGTTTCCTTCGTGGTCAATTACATCCTCGGTTAAAAAACTATCTAAACCTGCTACATCACCACTTTGAAGCGCTTTATAAACTTCCCGGTTTCCTGCAAACGTGACCCCTGTTGTTGATTTGTCGTCATCGCCAACTGTTTTGTCGCCATCATTACAAGCAAAGAACAGAAGGGACGCAGCCAGCGCAAATAATCCTTTTTTCATTGTTTTATGTTTTAGTTAAGTAAACAGCGCAAGGGGAAGAATAATGCAGTTTTCTTAGCGCGGGAAATTTAATTTTCTTTATGAATATATTATTTCTTTCCTGGATTTAAAAATGTTGGCGCATGAGGTGACTGTTTTAAACATTTAAGGCTTTCATGTGTTGCATGTATAAAAAACCACTTTACCTTTCTATAATTATTTAAACCTTAATCAACATGATCAATACAAAAGCATATGCGGCCTACGATGCCACCACTCCACTG
>JAKFCI010000099.1:0-10306 GCA_036676725.1 Chitinophagaceae bacterium | reverse complement strand
CTTCATTTGGTGCGTCAATATATCCAAGATCGTTTGGATCGTATTTATCCGACTCGACATTTACCTGTGCATAATATTGAAGTTTGCCGCCAATTTTAGAAAAACGCAATCGTGAAGAAAACCCATCGTAAGGATTTAGATAGCGCATACTCCTGATAGTTGTCGTATCAGTATTCATAAAATAGGCGCGGCTGTATGGACGGTTACCAAAAGTTTTACTATAACGAGCCGTACCAGTTAAGGCGTATTTATTTTTTTTATTGAACAAAGCCCAATCTAAGGCAGCAACATTTGCATCGTGTGCCACCCCATTCCTGGTAACATTTGTATTTGTAAACGTAACCGAACTGCGCCCCTTAAAGGCTTTATCAACAACAATTATATTATAGTTAGTTAATGGTTCTGTACGAATGCTTGTATCACTTTTTGTAAACCTGTTCTCGAGTTCTGCATTCATAGGAGCAGTTACTGCATTAAAAATTCCTATGCCCACCTTTTTCTGTGTTCTGCCGGAAAGTTTTATCGCATTGTATAAACGGGTAACTGAAGGATTTTTTTTCACTTCGTAATCATCATCAGCACCTCCATAAAGTCCCTGAATTCTTCTATAGCCAGTTGGCGTTGCACCAATTCTTCTTGAATAAAATAATCCTGACTTATTAAACAACTCTGTTCCTTCTGTAAAAAAAGGGCGGTTTTCAGTAAAGCGTTGTTCAAATGGTGTAAGATTATTTATAACGTTATCAGAAACTACTTGCCCAAAGTCAGGGATCAAAGTCGCATCCAGCGTAAAACTTTCATTAATGCCATATTTCACATCCATTCCGCCACTTTTCAACCATTCTGTTTGTGGTGTACTGCCGGCAGGGTTTAGGCGTAATCCACCGGATAAGTAAGGAGAAAAACTTAAACGTAATGGTGGTAATATATTTTTAATGTCAGAATATTTTCCAAACTGGTTTACAAACCCGGCAACATTCGGGTCAACAGGGTTCCAGAATGCTGATTCATTATTTCTACGTGTCGATCTTAAAAATTGTAAGCCCCAGGTTTGAACATCGTTTTTGGCAAACCGCAAAGAAATATAAGGAATGCGCATTTCTACCACCCAACCATCATTAGTTATATGGGCTTTACTTTGCCAAACTGCATCCCAGGTTTTATCGCCATATTCTCCAAAACCTACTGAAGCACTACCACCCAGTTTTGCATCGGATTGCACATTGGCAGATGTAACCAAAAATTGAAACCCATTTTGCTGATCATTATAAGTATCAAAAAAAACGGAAAAATGGTCAACATCCTGGCGGTTTTCACCATCTCTTGCAGTAAACTGTTTTCTTATTAACGAAGGATCATCAAAAAGGTGGGCGCCAATATAAACGGCGTTATCATCATATAAAATACGAACCTCTGTTTTTGTAAATTCCGGCAAGCCAAAAGTGGGAAAATTCTGAACAAAATCTTTTGCTACCGGTGCTGATTGCCAGGCTGCCTCATCAATATTGCCGTCAATTTTTATTGGCGTAGTTGATTTTACTGCAACAATGTTTTTTTGTGAGTAAGCAGAAAATACACCGAAAAGTATAAATAATAGGGTTAGCGATTGTTGTCTCATGCACGCATTTTGGCTGCCTAAAAATAGCCTCCGCATTTCAAATTAAAAAATTGACAACTTTTTGCCTACTCTACGCCTTTAATTCATCTTCTTTTTAAGTACAGTTACTTGTTGTTGCAAGTTACTTACCATAGATGCAAGCTGGCCAACATCCCATCGCTGTTGTGTATTTGCTTTAGAAATGATCATTTGCGCTTGCCATACTTCTACAATATCTTCGGCATTTACCATATAAGGCTGGTAGGCAGGATTGTCGCTTACAAGCGTAAATTTATTTTTTTGCCGATTGTTCTTCAGCACTCTTTTATATACTATTCCTTCTGTTTTTGAAACAACGATATAAGTATTGCTCGTTTTTACTTCTTCCAGGCTTTCTACTTTTTCACCAACGATAATAGAACCACTTGGTGTTGGCATCATGGAGTCGCCAATAATTTCGAATGCACGGTAATCGCCACCGGCTAACATGGGCAATGTAAAAGTGTTTAGTTCATCAATATATTCTGTATCCGCATAACCAGCTAGGTAGCCTGCGGCGGCTTTTACCGGCACAAATGGGATATCGCCTCTGCCAACTGCCAGTTTTTGTGCTCTTCTTTTTGAAAGATAACTTCCCTTATTATCAGTAAGGTCTTTACGCAACAAGTCATCCAACGAAAGTTTGAACATATCTGCAATTACTTCCAATACATCAATGCGGGGATCGGCTCGCTCCTCTTCGTAAGCGCCCAGCAACGAACGTTTAATGCGCAATTTATTGGCAAATTCTTCTTGTGTCCATCCACGAAGTTTTCTCAGATATTTCAAATTTTTATTGGCAATTGACATATCGCTAATTTATTTAGCTGCAAAATACTAATTTCTTTAGATACAAAATTGGTGTTTTTTGCAAGGCAAGAAAAATGCTGCTATTTTGCAGCAGATTGAATTAAAAAAGATGGCAGAAAAAAAGCAACCGGTTATTTTAGTAGTAAATGATGACGGCGTTACAGCTCCCGGAATTCAAAACCTTGTTGAAGCCGTAAAAGACTTGGGGAAAATTGTTGTTGTTGCACCAGACAAAGCCCAATCTGGTATGGGACATGCCATTACAATCGGCGTTCCGCTCAGGTTGCATAAGGTTAATTTTTTTGGGGACATTGAAGCCTACCAATGCACGGGCACCCCGGTAGATTGTGTAAAACTGGCGGTAGATAAAGTGTTGCATAGCAAACCGGATATTTGTATCAGCGGCATTAACCATGGCGCTAATCATAGCATTAATGTAATTTACTCAGGCACCATGTCTGCAGCAGTTGAAGCAGCCATTGAAAGCATTCCGGCTGTAGGTTTTTCATTGCTGGATTATAGTTTGGAAGCAGACTTTACAGCTGCACGTAAATATGCACGCATGATCGTAGAAGAACTTTTAAGAACACCTCCGGAAAAACATACGGTTCTCAATGTAAATATTCCTATAGGTACACCTGATGAAATTAAAGGACTAAAGATTTGCAGGCAGGCTTATGCGAAGTACGAAGAAGATTTTTTAGAAAGAACTGACCCGCACGGTCGTAAATATTATTGGCTTACGGGTGAGTTTGTTAACTTTGACGAAGGCAGCGACACAGACGTTTGGGCTTTAGCCAACAAATATGTAAGCGTAGTGCCCGTGCAGTTTGATTTGACGCATTACAAACAAAAAGAACAACTCGAAAAAACCTGGAAATTTGTTTCTTAAGAAAGATAACCTCAAACTCGGATTACTGCTTGGATTGATCTTACCGGTCATCGTTTTTTTCGTTATTTATTTTATCCGTTTTTCCGAATATCCGTTCGACAGGTTTTTAAATGTTTTAAAGGAAGAAAACAGGCTGATTACTTTTTTTGGCACCTGGTGCATGGTTGCCAACATTGCTTTATTTACGCTGTATGTAAATACCAACAGGTATCAAACTTCAAAAGGCGTTTTTGGTATTACACTCGTTTATGGCATTTTAATTCTCTTATTAAAAGTGCTTAATTAATTTTTTTACCCGCACAAGTAAATAATTCATCTTTCGTTGCGTCGCACACTGCAGCTTACCCATTCTATTCAGCCACAACATTCGTTCAACTTCTTGTTTAACTACAGCACTTATCTTTATCCTTTGTTATGAAGTATTACATTATTGCCGGCGAAGCCTCAGGGGATTTACATGGCAGCAACCTGGTTAAGGAATTGATCAAGCTCGATGCTGCAGCAAACATACGCAGCTGGGGTGGCGATCTGATGAAAGAAGCCGGTGCAAACGTAGTAAAGCATTACAAAGAGTTGGCTTTTATGGGGTTTTTAGAAGTTATTCAAAACCTGCCAACCATTTTAAATAACTTAAAATTTTGCAAGCAGGATATTGAACAATTTAATCCTGATGTTTTAATATTAATTGACTACCCTGGATTTAATTTACGCATTGCAAAATGGGCAAAGGAAAAAGGTTTTAAAGTAATCTATTATATATCGCCACAGGTTTGGGCCTGGAAAGAAAGTCGTGTAAAGTTGATACGCAACGTGGTTGATAAAATGTTGGTGATCTTACCTTTTGAAAGAGAATTTTACGAAACCAAGTGGGATTATAAAGTTGATTATGTTGGGCATCCATTAGCACAAGTTGTGGATGATTTTTTAAAAAATAATCCTTCAAAAAAAGAAACCGGCAAACCAATTATTGCATTGTTACCTGGCAGCAGGAAACAGGAAGTTGCAGCAAAGCTTCCTATCATGCTGGAAGCTTCAAAAGCATTTCCGCAATACGAGTTTGTAATTGCAAAAGCTTCTTCTCTTGATGATGAATTTTACGAAAAATTTTCAAGCAATTATGCCAACGTATCATCTATAAAAAATGATACGTATACCTTACTTTCAAAAGCAACAGCAGCTTTGGTTACATCTGGTACTGCAACTTTAGAAACGGCTTTGTTTGGTGTGCCGCAAGTTGTTTGTTACAAAGGGTCTCCGGTATCTTACCACATTGCAAAAAGACTAATTAAAATAAAATACATTTCTCTGGTTAACCTTATAATGGATAGACCGGTTGTAAAAGAATTGATACAAAACGAACTCACGGTTGAAAACGTAATTAAAGAATTAGAGTTGCTTCTTACCAACCCCGAAAAAAAGCAGCAAATAGAAAAAGATTATAAGGAATTGAAAGCTCTTTTGCAGCAAGGCGGCAACGCATCGGAAAAAGCCGCAGAATTCATAAATGAATTCTTACAATCTACTTCACAATAAGCTTGATTGCTAAAATAATTAATGCTGCAATAAATAAAAAAATGCTAAGCCTGTTAATGCCGTGCATGTATTTTATCCACTGTGATTTTGGACGGTTTGGATCTGGTTTGCTTAAGTATAAATATTCGCTTATTTGCTTTAATAGGCCCATAAAAAAACTGTATCATAAAGATACAGTTAAGCAAATAAAAAGTTCATTTAGCAAATGTTATTAAGGTGCAGGCGTACGGCGGTTGCTGGCCGTTTTTTTGGAGAACCCACGTACATTATATCCTTCAGGAGATAAGGTTGTAAGTGAAAGTCTTTTATTTTTTTGTTTGACCGGTGAAGCGGAGGTTTTAAACCATCCTGCTGCGGGGCTGGTAATATGCTCAAACGTAATGAGTAGTTTTTCAATAATTGTTTTCATGTGTCACAGGTTTAAGGTTATTGGACTGGAAGTTTTGTAAAAAGTATAAACTTGAATTTACAAATGCAAGTTTTTTCACTAATTATTTACAAAACCATTCAAAAAAGAACTCCTTACAAACATAATAATGGACATTGAATTGTACAATAACAAATCGCCCAACAAACAATTTTTTGAGGTTAAATTATTTGCCAATCAGTGTTATTACTTATTTGTTGCATTCGAAAAAATGCATTCTATGCACCTGCCAATTGAAGACTTAGCTTTTTAATATTTTTCAACGTATTATTTTGTTTTTCAATTATACCATCCGGCATTAAAATAATCGACACGGTTTCATCGTAAAACCAGGCGGCATTTCTTAATTTTTCCAAACTAATTGTTCCAATCAGGTATTGCCGGCTTTCGGTGCTGTGGTATTCTTCTACCGATTCAAAATCCCATTTATTAATTTGCGCCCATTGATCGAAACTGATATATAACCGCAGGTAAAAATCTGTTGAAACCGTTATTTCATTTTCATTCGAAAGTTTTCGGTATTCATATTGGTATTGGTATCGCAATGCAGAAATATCGCTTAGCACAGCTGAAGAAGTTGGGTATCGGCCTGCGCCTTTTCCATATAAAAACTGGTTATCCGCCAAAGAACTTTGTATCACTACTCCATTGTATTCATTATTTACATGAAACAACTGGCTTTCAGCATTAATAAATTGAGGCAATACCAGTGCAGCAATTTTTCCATTAACCATTTTTTTTGCCTGTGCCACTAATTTAATTTTCATTCTTTTTTCTACAGCGTAAGTAGCATCTTGTGTGTGCAACCTGTCAATCCCAAAATGCAATATTTTTCCTGGATTTGTCTGCACTCCATAAGCATGCGCTAATAAAATCGTAAGCTTATTTACAGCGTCAATGCCTTTAACATCAAGTGATGGATCTGTTTCTGCAAAACCTAGTTGTTGCGCCTGCAACAATGCCTCTTTGTAGGTGGTGCCTTCATCAGCAATTTTGGTTAAGATAAAATTTGTTGATCCATTCACGATACCCCAAATACTTTGTAACAGGTCGTTGTCATAATACTCTTCCAGGTTTCTAATTATAGGGATGCTGCCGCAAACAGCAGCCTCATATAAAAGAGGTACTCCATTTTTCCTTTGCAATGCTAATAACTCGGGCAAATGTTCTGCTATCAATTTTTTATTGGCACTGACAACTGCTTTTCCAGAAGACAGGGCTTTAGTTACAATTTTGTAAGCTTCATCTGCATCATTAATTAATTCTACAATTACGTTTATTTCCGGGTCGTTTAAAAGTTCATCGTAATCTGTAGTCACCAATCCTGGATCAACTTCTCTTTTTTTATCAGCCTGCTTAATGCAAATCTTTTTTATTGTAGTATTTAAGGATGGTGTTTGCTGCAAAACCTTATAAATGCCCTCGCCCACTACACCGAAGCCAAATAAGCCGATGATCAATTTACTTTCTTTACTCATTGTATAAATGCTTTTATTTTTTTGATTTTAGTTCTTTAAAAAAATATCAAAAAAGCAAAGGAGGTTTGGCTTAGGGCAAAAAAAAAGCTCCTCCCGGTTAAATGGGAAGAGCTAAATATGTTGATGAAGAATATAAAGCTTTGCCCACTTATCTTTCCCGGCAGTCCGCCGGGCTGGAATTGGCACCTTATTTCGCCATGTAGCGAAACAGGTTGTCAAGGCTTCATCGGGCCATTACCCTCTGCCTTTCTTGATAAGTGATTAAAAGAACTGCTGCAAATATAGGAAGTGATGTTTTACAATTTTGAAATCTTCGTAATTCCCTAATTTTATTCTTCTCTCAGCTTCATAATACTGAAATACAAGTTTAACAACGGCTTACGCAAAAAACTGGCAAGAATTCATTATTCTGGCCTATTTTTGCGCTCCAAAATTATTTTTTAACAAAAAACACAGGGTAATGAACAATTACGAATTGATGGTGATTTTTACCCCCGTTTTGAGCGATGATGAATTCAAAAACGCTCAAAAGAAATTTACAACAATGGTTACCGATGCAGGTGGCTCTATTGTTAGTGAAGCTCCATGGGGACTGAAATCACTGGCGTACCCAATCCAGAAAAAAACTACAGGTTTATACTGGGTTACGGAATTTATTGCGCCATCCGACTTCAATGAGAAGCTGAAGATCCAGCTTCTTCGTGACGAGAGTGTTCTCCGTCACATGGTTACTCGACTGGACAAGTTTGCAGTTGAGTACAATTATAAAAAGACAAATGGCTTACCAACAGGTACCGAAAGAATCAAGGAGGTAAACAATGGCTAGACCAAATGAAATTAAGTACCTAACCGCAATTAAACAGGAGAAACGTCCTAAGAAGTTTTGTCGTTTTAAGAAGTATGGTATTCGCTACATCGATTATAAAGATGTAGAGTTCTTAAAGAAATTTTTGAACGAACAAGGTAAAATGTTGCCTCGCCGTATTACCGGTAACTCTTTAAAGTTCCAGCGTAAAGTAAGCGATGCCATTAAAAAAGCACGTCAAATGGCTTTATTACCTTATGTAACAGATCTTTTAAAATAGAATTTTAACTCTAACCTTGGTTGCTTGCAACTGAGAGGACAGTAGCTTAAGCTATTGGGTAAAACAAACAACATGGAAATTATATTAATTCAAGACGTAGATAACCTGGGCGGCAAAAACGAACTGGTAAAAGTAAAGAACGGCTATGCCCGTAACTTTCTTATTCCACAGAAGTATGCTGTAGAAGCAAATCCATCAAACCGTAAGCAGATGGAAGAGCGCCAGAAAGTAGCTAAGAAGAAAGAAGATGCAATGCTTGCGCAAATTGCAAGCGTAATTGCAAAACTTCAGGAAGCTCCTTTAAAAGTTGGTGCTAAAACGGGTACCAGCGGAAAGATCTTCGGAAGCGTAACACCTTTACAAATCAGCCGCGCCATCCGCGACCAAAAGGGATATGAAATTGACAGAAAGAAAATTTCTATTACCGAGGAAGTGAAAGAGCTTGGTTCTTATAAAGCAGCTATCGACTTTGGCAATGGTCAACATGCCGATGTTGAATTTGAAGTTGTTGCTGAATAAAAAGATTGTAATTCTTTATTGGCCCCACATTCATGTGGGGCTTTTTTTGTGTTATCTGAAGATGTTATCGTTTAAGAAATAAATCTTTGCTTTTAAATTAATAAACACATATTGTATTTAAAAAATATTTAAGTTTGTATTCGCTTGCTCTATTTCAAGTGGAGCCAATACCTTCGAATACCTTCTCCCTCCCTTTTAAACTTTGGTAATTTATTTTATTAAATTTTAAATTTTTTTTCATGAGAAGGATTTTTACACTGCTGTTTATTGGCTCAACTCTTTTATCCATCAAATCTTTTGGACAATGCCAAACGCCACAACCACTCAATGCCGCTTGCAGCGAAATCGTTGAGGATTTTAATACTACAGATGGCGGTTTCACCGGAAGTACAGGGTTTGTTTACACCGGGACTAACTTTTCGGTAGATGCACCTTCCGGTGCTGGGCTTGCAACAATAACCTCCAGAACCTTTACAAAAACAGGACAACTTAATGTTGTACAAGTAGGTTTTGATCTTGACAGACAAAATCAACAAGTTGAAATTATATCTGTTACTTTAAATGTTTTGGATGCTACAACCAATGGAATAATTGCTTCTTGTACCAGAACAGATATTGCTATCGGTTCACCGACCTGCTTCGGTGTAGCAAGTCCTTTAATTACTGATGGTGCGAGTATTAAATTAAGTTTCATAATTACCTTTAATAACACAGCTCCTCAAGGCCGGTTTATATCTTTTGATAATTTCCGCCAGGCGGGTGCCAATGCTACATTGCCTGTAAAATTTATAAGTCTTTCTGCTAAGCAATCTGCAGCTGGAACTTTATTAACCTGGAAAGTTGCTGAAGAAGAAGGCGTAAAATCATACGAAGTGGAAAAAGGAACCAATGGAAAAAATTTCTCAATGATTGGTTCAGTTGCAGCATCGGGTAATAGTTCCTACACATTTAATGATGCTTCATCTGCACCGGTAAGTTTTTACCGTATTAAAAGTGTAGACATTGATGGAAAATTTGGATACAGTACCATTATCAGTTTAAAAAATGGTAAAGAAGTGGTTAGCATGAGAGTCTATCCAATGCCTGCACAAAGACAAATTACTGTGCAACATGCAATGACCACAAACAACGCTAAACTTCTTATCAGTACTGGCGATGGTCGTCTTGTAAAATCGGTTATACCTGCTGTTGGTACGATGCAGACAGAAGTTGAACTGTCAAACTTTAAAACAGGTTTATACATTTTAAGTTTTGAAAATGGAAATGGAACAAAAGAAACAATGAAGTTTATCAAGAACTAATATTCATTTCATATCATTGATAACGGCTGCAAAACATGCAGCCGTTTTTATTTATTATGGTGTGTATTAAATATTAATGTCCCGAAAAAAAATTGGCCTGTGCTTTGTATATACCCTAAACAATATCAGGTGTTAGAATAAAAGTAATATGCTGCGGCAAAAATATTTTTTTTAAAACATTTGGTTTTGCAAAACTATTTTATAGTTTTGTCTCCTCCCCCTCCTATAAAAGATCAAAGAGTACCCAAGTTCCTTTCGAATATCTACCCCTTCCTATTCCTTAGCAAACCAGCTAATCATTTTACTCAATCTTAAACTTTTTTTCATGAAAAGGATCTTTACTCTTTTATCTGTACTCGTATGCGTAACCGCAAATTATCAAACAAGCTTTGCACAGTGTACACCAACTACAAAAAACCTAGTCCTTATCGATGACTTTAATCAGGGAATTCAAGGATTTTCAGGAGATTTTACCTGGACTGGTTCTGATTTAAAATCTGAAGGAACAACTGCCGCAACTGTAGGAACAGTAATCACTTCATCACTTCAATTGGCAGCCAACCAAAATGGTACAATTGCGTATAGTTATGATCTTGGTGGTCCTGCAGACGTTACAGCTTATACT
>JAKFCI010000098.1:0-8073 GCA_036676725.1 Chitinophagaceae bacterium | reverse complement strand
GTTGAAAGTATTTTGCGAGGTATTTATTTTATTGCCGCCATTTTTATTTCCGGTGCACCTATGTATGCGGTCATGATCTTTCAAACGGCTTTAGTGTTGTTTGTTGGCTTTACGCATGCCAATATAAATTTGCCACGCCGTTTAGATGCGGCACTCAGTTGGATCTTCGTTTCTCCAAACATGCATAAAGTGCATCATCATTTTCAACAGCCATACACCGATACAAATTATGGCGCTATCCTCGCTATTTGGGACCGGCTTTTTGGCACTTTCAAAAAGTTAGATTCCTCGCAGATCAAATATGGTCTTGACAGGTACTATCCAAATGAAGAAGATGAGAATTTTATGATGCTTTTTCGAAAGCCTTTTGGAAAGATGAAGTAGCTTTCGTTTTTATTATGAGTTTACAACATCCTTCTGTTAAACGTTTACGCTTTCTTGGTTATGCCGAAGCTTTCTCATGGATCGTATTATTAATCGCAATGGTTTTTAAATATGGTTTCGATCAACCTTTAATGGTGAAATACACAGGGTGGTTCCACGGCTTGCTTTTCATTCTTTATTGCGTTCATTTATTGTTGGTACAACAAATTTTAAAATGGTCGTTTTTAAAATTGGCAACCGGTGGTTTAGCCGCATTTGTTCCTTTCGGCACTTTGTGGTTTGATAGGCGCATCGCTTAAAATATTCTTTCACCAATTATCTTCGGGGTCATGAATATAATCGCTGTACTTCCCGCACGTTATGCCGCAACTCGTTTTCCCGGCAAGCTGATGGAAATGTTAGGGGATAAAACGGTAATTGCCCGAACTTACCTGGCTACAAAAGCAACCTCTTTATTTGATGAAGTTATTGTTGCAACAGATAGTGAGATCATACGCCAGGAAATATTGAACTATGGTGGTAAAGTGGTCATGACCTCCTCGAACCACGAAAGCGGAACCGATAGAATTGCAGAAGCCGTGTCTGGAATTGAAGCAGACGTTATTGTAAATGTGCAAGGCGATACACCATTTGTTAATAAAAATGCTTTAGGCCAACTTATCGAGCTCTTTAAAGATAAGTCTGTTCAGGTGGCGTCGTTAATGGATATCATTAACGATGAAGCTTCGTTACTCGATCCCAATGTTGTAAAAGTAGTAGTGGATAAAAATAAAAATGCGCTACTTTTTAGTCGTAGCATTATTCCTTATCCCCGCAATAAAGAAATGATCATCACACATTACCGCCACATTGGTGTGTATGCATTTACAAAACCCATGCTGCTTCAATTTACAAAATGGCCGGTAACGCCTTTAGAAAATGCTGAAAAACTAGAGGGTTTGCGCTACCTTGAAAATGGTGTTCCTGTACGCATGGCATTGACAGAACTCATGGGTATTGATATCAATACACCGGAAGATCTTCAAAAAGCAATTGAATCCTTATAATATTTGCGTCCCGATAAAATTTCGTAATTTAAATAGATCATTTTTTTTGCATGAAATCCTATTTAAGTATTTGCTGTCTTTTTATTTTTATTTCTGCTTCTGCACAATTGCGTTTAGCAGATTCGCGTAAGGATATTAACATTCGTGCTGGAAGTATGTTTTATATGGTAGGTGGTGAGCCCGTGCTCACGTCAGAATTTTCAAGTGTGGTTGAAGGCACACCATACTTTTCTGATGATTGGATGCAAGGAATGCTTGTTCTTTATAACAACGCGGTTTATAAGGACCTTCTCGTCAGAATCAACCTGGCAAAAGGGGGTGTTCATTATCAAGACCAGTTTGGAAAAGAATTTATTGTTGAATCAGCAATTAAGGAAGTGGTATTAACAGACTCGGTTAACGATAGAAATTTTCGCTTTATTCATGCGCCATTAATTACGAATTCAAAAGATAAAAGAACGCAACAATGGTTTTTGTGGTTGTTAACAGGTAATGCCTCCTTATACAAAGTTTTTAATAAAGATGTAATAGAACAAAAACCATACGGTTCCGCATCCATTGAGCAACGGGTACGCACAAGTGAAAAATATGCGGTACAAGTTAATGGTTCTGTTTTTTACGCCAAGAAATTAAAAGATCTTCCATCGATCCTAAGTAATAAAAGGGAAGAAGTAGAAAAATTTATAAGATCCGGTAAAATGCCATCAGCCATTACTCCGGATGATCAATTTGCGGCAGTGATCGAATATTATAACTCGTTGATGCGGTAAATTTATAACTGCAAGAGGCTACATTTATTATTCTTAAAATTTATAAAGTTCCCGGATAGGGTATCGCGATAATTAAATGTTTCAACCTGGTTTGCATTGATATCCATACTTAAATGAAAAGGTTTCATTTTTTCAAGTTCCACCATTTCGGCACCCGCTAATATAATCTTACCATCTTTTTCCCACGCCGCATCTACAATAATTGCAGCGGGCCCACTAAAAAAAATTCTTCTTCTTGTATTGTTTTTAAAATCAACCAGGCCAACTTCTGTATCCGGACCGGATTCTTCCAATTTTCCTGCCGGCGTTATTGTATAATTATAAGAATAGAGATCAATAGCCATTGAGCTGTCGGTATTAAAAATGAAACACGGATAAAAAGCTTTAAGCTGATCGACCTTAATTGGATTTTTAATGCTGGTGTCTAATTTATTATTACCGCTTAACTCAAATTTTGTTGATGCAAAAGATGAATCCTGTGTTTTTAAATACGCATAAACCGATGCAAAAGAAGATTGAAATGCTGGTGTTGCGGCCACTTCTTCGGATGGCAATTCTAATAAGGTTGTATCAAATGGTTCTGCAGTTGTATCAGCATTGTTTGAGCAGGAAATGTAAAGTGCGACAGTGCTGAACAGCAACAATTTTTTTACAAGCATATTTATTATTTCTTTTTGTAAACGGGTACTGTACTGCATGGTTCGCCATACATAATGCTTTTAGCAACAGGTAATAATGTTTTGGTAACTGCAGCATAGGCATAATTATCAACAGGTACATCGCCACAGCCTTTTATTACAATTCGCTGATCCCTGAATGGATCTGTTTCTATGTTAGCGATATTCTTTAAAAATAAATGTTTCCGGAATTCTGCTTCGGTGCCCAAATAAACATCTTTTGCAATGGGCTGCAAATAGGAAGTTACTAACATATAAGCCCATACGGGAATTACTGCATCGACGCTACAAGTAATAGCCACATATTTATTTTCATAAGGCAGCCAATCCATATTCTTTAAAGCCTCTCTAAAATCTTTTTCCTTTAAGATCAATCCCATAAAAAGATGATCTTTTAAATCGAAGACTACCAGGTCATTTCCGGGCATATATTTTTCCAGGTCAAGGGTTACTAAACCGCTGCCTGCTACTTTATTTATGATCATTTCGGACATAAAACAAAGTTACAATGCTTAACCACTAATTAGGTGCTAATGTTTTGTATGAAAAAGGTGCACAACACCAGGATATAAACAAATCGAAGCCGGGAGGAATACCCGGTAGTTGTAAATACTGTCGTATACAAAATAAAAAAGCCGCTCAATTGAGCGGCTTTTAAAAATATTAATTGATTAATAAAATTTAGAGCGTTCGTCCTTAATATCTGCCGCATTTTTCAAAGCTTCTAATGGAGAACGATACATTGCTTGCTGGCGAGCCTGCATTTTCAACATTTCGCGTTGCTCTTGAATGCTGCCGCTTTGCACGGGCGTTGTTCCAATATTATCAACACGCAGTACATAAATACCCGACTGTCCTTCAATTGCTTCCGGAACAACTTTCCCTTTATTGTTTTGATTAAAACTTGCGCCAATTACTTTTGATTCGAAACCAAGCGTTGGATTTGAACCATTGAAACGCAAACTATCGGCTACCTGGATTGGTTGACCCAAGGCAGTTGATGCAGCTTCTAAAGTGGTGATCTTACCCACTTTTTGTTTCAATTGCTCTGCCTTCTTTTTATTACGCAAAATTGGTTCAACTACTAAACGTGCTTTCGCAACACTTTGTGTACCTGCTTCGTTCACTTCTGTAACTGCTGCAACAACGTAGGCCGAGCCAACGCGTTCTGGTTGTAAAACCTCACCTGCATCGGCAGCAAAAATATTGCGCACCAAAGTACGGGAAGTTCCTAAGCCTTGTATTTCGGATGCACCTGGTAATATATCCTGCGCAACTAATTTATTATAGCCTTTTCCTTTAAGGTTCTTATCAAAATTTTCGTTGAAAGATTTTAAGCTGCTGCTGTTACCGGCAAAAGAACTGGCTGCTGTACTTGCGGCATTATCTGTTTCGGTACTTGGTGTAATGTTTTTAGCCATGTACGCAATCTTGTAATTCCTGTCCGAACCTTTTTGTCCTAACACTTCTATCAAATGGTATCCAAATTCAGTTTTCACAACACCTCTTGATCCTACAGGTTTTTCAAATGCAAATTCATTGAAAGCTTTTACCATTTTTCCTTGCTCAAAATAATCGTAAACACCACCTTTTTGTGCACTTCCCTGGTCGTTAGAAAACTGCATGGCCATTACTTCGAAGTTTGCACCATTATTAATTGCATTTTCAATACTGTCAATTCTTCTTTTTGCGGTGCTGTCATCTAATAATACCCTTCCGGCTTGAGGGTCGGTTGTTTGTATTAATATATGTCTAACAGTTGCGGAATCTGGTAAAACTTTTTCATCAATTTTTTTTGCTAATACATAAGATCCGCCATCCAGGTAAGGACCAAATACGCCGCCATTCGGTAAAGCAAAAATGGAATCTTTTACGGCGATCTGGATTTTTGAACCAGCAACATAAGCGTCTAAAAATTCAATTGTGCTGCCCTGTTGTACCACGAACGAAGGAGCATCGGCAGTTGTTTTAAAAGCTTCTTTTAAGGATTCCACCTGTGCTTTTGTTGCAGCACTGTCTGATGCAGTGGGTGCAGCATCAAAAACAACATAATTAATTGTTCTTGTTTCTTCTTTTTGTTCAAAATCTTTTTTGTTGGCATCTATATATGTTTGAACATCTTTATCGCTGATTTTTACGGCACTGTCAGAGATTAAAGTATAAGGAGCTGTAACATAAGATGCACGGCTGATTAAACTATTATCAACATTTTGTTTTTCGATAAGCCATTTCGGATAATAGCTGCTGTTGGTTAATAGAGATGTATACTTTTCAACTTTGCGGTTGAACATCAGGTTTTCCAGGTAATCGTTTAATTGTGCCTTTTCTTCAACAGACCCGCTTTTTCTTATATTATTAATTAACTGCGAAGCCTGGTTGGCATCATAAACACCCGTATTAGGGTCCGAAAAACGCTGCTTCAAATCTTGCGGAGGATTGGTACCGAACAAAAGATCGGTCAATTCTTTTTTTCCTACAGTCATTCCCAGTTCTTCAAACTGATCATCCATAATCGTTTGCATCACTTCACCATTCCACACATTTTCCATCAATTGTTCCTGTGTATAGCCTTGTTGTTTTGCGGCAGCTTCCTGTGCTTTTACTTTTTTCTCAAAATCGATGTAGTCTATTTCCTCCCCGTTCACGCTTCCTATAGTAGTGGATCTTTGTCCCAGGCCTCCGCGACCGGAAAAAGCATCCATCATAATAAAGCCTAATAAAGAGATAACAATGGCTACAACTGCCCAACGAGCATATTTGTCCCTGATACTTTGAATTACTGACATAGGTGGCGTTCTGTTTTTTTAGAGTTGGCAAAAATAGGTTAATCCTGTTTATGAACAAACTGTGGAAAACCCTCTTAAATCCTCAGTTTTAAAGGGTTTAAGCAGATGCAGGCAATATTGCGATTGACCAAGATTTTCAAAATTCCCGTTGCTGAACCTCAATTTTTAAAAAACACCAATTTTTGGTGTTAATTACGATTGCTACGTGTGGATAACCAATGCTTTTTTCTTAAACCAATAGTTAGTTAATGGACAGCAAAATTATTGAATGGATATTTTTTTTGGATTTGCCAGATTGGCCACTAGTTATCCGTGGTCTATTAACAACCAATTTTTTCATCATACCCCAAATTTTTATTCGAACACCAAAATCCACATCCTTGTTGAAAAGCTGTTCCAATCCTTTATCTGCAATACCTTTGTTGTGAACAACAGGTGGTGTGTTGTGAATAAGATACAAAAATCAAAAGCTCACTTTTGATTGAAAAAAGTTTTCCACGAATTCACACCCCTAATAGTAGTAGTCTCTTTTTAATAAATTAGTAATACTATATATTATTATATGCAAGAAGAATTGTTGATAGCTGCGGAAAATGAAATTCACGAAAAAGGATTTTTGGATATTGAGATAGATCCAACGCTTGACCTTTTTGCAGAAATTGAAAAGCTGAAAAAAGAAAAGAATGCAATTATACTGGCGCACTTGTACCAGGAGCCGGATATACAGGACATTGCAGATTACATTGGCGATAGCCTGGGGTTAGCACAACAAGCAGAAAGAACCAATGCGGATATGATTGTTTTTGCCGGTGTTCATTTCATGGCCGAAACAGCCAAGATCCTGAATCCAACAAAGAAGGTGGTAATCCCCGATCTAAAAGCAGGTTGTTCTTTAAGCGAAAGTTGTCCGCCGCCCCTGTTTAAAAAATTCAAAGAGCTGCACCCGGATCATATCGTAATTTCTTACATCAATTGTTCTGCAGGTATAAAAGCACTTACCGATGTTATTTGTACTTCCAGTAACGCAAAGGTTATTGTTGAAAGCTTTCCGAAAGATCAAAAAATAATTTTTGCACCCGATAAAAACCTGGGCGCATGGATAAATAAGGAAACAGGCAGGAATATGCTGCTTTGGAATGGCGCCTGCATGGTTCATGAAATATTTAGTCTTGAAAAAATTACAAGATTAAAAGTTCGCCATCCGCAAGCAAAGTTGATTGCCCACCCCGAATGCGAAGAACCCATTTTACGCATTGCCGACTTTATAGGCTCAACAACGCAGTTACTTCAATTTTGCAAGCAAGACCCTGCAAAAGAATTTATCGTGGCAACAGAGGCAGGTATAATACACCAGATGATGAAGCAAGCCCCGGACAAAACCTTCATTCCGGCACCACCTGATAATTCATGCGCTTGTAACGATTGCCCGCATATGAAACGCAATACGCTTGAAAAGGTTTATTTGTGCATGAAATACGAGCAACCCGAATTGTTGATGGAGGAAAGTTTACGCCTTCAAGCTAAAAAATCACTCGATCGAATGTTGGAGATCAGTGCAAAAGCCGGTTTGTAATTTTTGTAGTCGGCTTTTACTTTACTATTTTGCTTCGGTGGCGTCGCACACTTGTGCATTAATTCCGCTATTCAGTAATTGTGCACAAACCCGAAAATTATTTTGAAAATTTTTTGAAAGTATTTTTCAAAAAAATTTATAACCTGATCAACCTGTCAATAGCTGCATTTAAGGTTTCTTCTTTTTTCGAAAAACAAAAACGCAGTACGGAGTTATTCACTTCATTTTTATAAAAAGCCGATAAAGGAATAGTTGCCACACCATGTTCTTTAGTTAACCAAATAGCAAATTCTTTTTCATGCTGGTCGCTAATGTTGCTGTAGGAATATGATTGAAAATAACTTCCATGGCTCGGTAAAGCAGTAAATCGTGTTTCGCTCATTAATTCTTTAAAATAGTCACGTTTCTTTTGTAAAAAACTTCCAAGTTCCAGGTAGTGTTCTTTCTTTTTTAAAAATGTGGAAAGCGCAACCTGTTTTGGTGTGTCGCAGGTAAAAGCATTAAACTGGTGAATCTTTCTAAATTCCTGCATTAGGTCGGCTGGTGCTATACAATAACCCAACTTCCAGCCGGTACAGTTAAAAACTTTTCCAAATGAAAAACAAACAAAACTTCTTTCCAATAATTCTGGATATTTTAAAACGCTTTCATGTTCCAGTTCATCAAATATGATGTGTTCGTAAACTTCATCACTAATGATAATGATGTTTGTATTTTGTGTCAGCGCAATTAATTCTTTAATGTCATTTTTTGATAAAACGGCGCCTGTTGGGTTATGCGGCGAATTAATAATTATTGCCCGTGTATGATTAGAAATTTTGCTTTTTACTTCAAGCC
>JAKFCI010000097.1:0-9238 GCA_036676725.1 Chitinophagaceae bacterium | reverse complement strand
TTTTTATCAGAAGCCCCACTTAAAGAAATTAAACTTCCCGGGTTTGAACGCAAGCGGTCGCCAAGGATATTTAAAATATTATGATAGACTGCCAGCTGCCTAGGAGAACGTCCATTGCTTAAATTACCTGGTTGACTTTCCTGCAATTGTTCTTCCCTGAATGCCTGCGCCTGTGCAGGGTTTAACACCACGTAACGATTTGGAATTTCAATAGAACCCATATCGAAGAAAACCGAATTGCGCAAAGGCAAGGTTTCTTTTACCTGGCGTGATTGCGGCACTACTTTAGGTGCACGAACCGAAAACTGGATTGCTTTTTCCATTGGCGCAACCGCCAGCACATCCAATTCTTTATTTGCATCCAATGATTTTTTCGACGTACCAAACTTAAGCGCTATACCCGTACGTACCGTATAAAATGAAAGCGATTCAACCGTGCGTGGTTGTTGTCCAAGATTGGTATGAAAAGAAACAAATGGTGAAAGGCTGAATTGCGTGTTATTTGTTTTTGCAGATAAAGGGATGTCTATACCGGCACCAACTTGTGCTGATAAAATTGTTTTACGAACATCGCTAAGGTCGCCTCTTTTATCAGTTTGTTTATCCTGCTTATAGGTAAAGTTTTTGTCGATGTTGATTCCCAAAGTAGGTCCGCCAAATAAATAAAATGGTGAAGAAAATGGTGCAACACGTAAACTAGGTTCTACAGCAATATAATTCAACGAGGTTGATAAATTAGCCGGGCAGTCGCAAGGCGCCATTACTTCATCAAAAGATGCACTGCGATTATCGAAGGCAATGTTTAACATGCCACCCCAAACCTTATTTGGACGGTATTCTGTTAACAGTGATGCATAAGGTTTTACTCCATCTCCTTTATGAAAGGCAGCAGGAACAATGGTGTTATCATTTAGCATTTGCGTGGTACCACGGTACTGGTTAAAGTTAGCGGCCGCAGATTGGCCAAACCACCAAACGGGTTGCGGTCGTTGTACATTTTGAGCTGTACTGCTATAACCTGCAAAAGCGAAAAGTAAAAGAAAGAATGCAGCTTTTTGATTTGCATTATAATGTTGTTGCATGAGGATATTTTTATTATTTTTTTAATTGATCCCACCCTGCAGGTGGGACCAATATTAATTTGAGTTAGAATAAATTCTTTAATTAATTAGGAACGTTAATGGTTGTATTGACCATGGTTACAGAGGCATTAAGGGATAGTGCCCTGCCATTCAATACGGTTTGTACCGCGTTTCCGGCTGTTGAAAAAGTAACACCCGCCGAAGCAATAATGGTTCCTACCATTACACCGCCACCAGCTGCATTGATGGTAGCCGCACTGCCTACATACCAGTAAACATTTTTAGGGTTTGCACCGTTTATCATTTTCACACTGCGGGCACCGGAAGGACCGGCCACTCCTACTGTTAAGCCTGCTGCTGTTTGAAAGATCCAGGTTGCATTAGGATCGCCTTTGGCATCTAAAGTAAGGTCACCATTGGTTATATTAAATGTGCCACTGGCCGATTTGTAAATACCAGGAGCAAGCGTTAAACCGCCCAACTCACCAGCGCCAGGATCTGTGCCACCAGGTTTTGATGATGGAGAAATATTATTGTAAGCAATTTGGGCATCGGCCAAACCATTCGTTGCAATTGTAAAAGAGGCTGCTGAACCAGGCGCAGGTGGGGCGGTAAATATGCCACCCATTACTTTTCCTACATTCAGTGGTGTTTCAGTATATACAGCACCGTTAGTTGCATCATGAAAGCCGGTAATTAAAGTGGAAGCAGCAGTTGTTCCAATGCTACCATTATTAATAATTGTATTCAAGCCCTCGTTTGTAATGCCTGCGTTTCCGCCAAACACACCAAATTGAGCAGCATTGCCCAACATATCTGGGGGAGGTTGAGAAACCATTGGTAAGGTAGTAAAGCTCCATACATAATCACTAACAAGGGCATTACCTGCCGCGTCTTTTGCACCTGTACTAATAGTACCAGTATAGGTTGTATTGTAGGCAAGATCTACGGATGGTGTAAAGGTTACTGTAGTGCCCGAATAGGTAACTGTGCCGGCAACAGGTTGTCCACCAAGTGTTGTATTGGCTAATTTAAAGCTTGTAGTAGCTGATAAGGAATCCATCACCTCGCTAAAAGTGGCGGTTACTTTTTTCGTCAATGCAACAGCTGTTGCAAAATTCACTGGGTCAGTGGCGATAACCGTTGGTGCTTTTACATCGGGGCCAGGGCCTGTGGTAAAATTCCAAACATAATCATTGATCATCGCATTGCCCGCCGGGTCTTTTACGCCAGCAGCCATAGTGGCCGTGTATTGCGTATTAGGTGCCAGGCTGCCAGAAGGTGTAAAAGTAGCAGTGGTTCCCGCGTAGGTTATAACACCCGCAACAGGTGTGCTGCCCTTTCTTACTGTAAAACTTGCTGCATTAATTGACGATGCATCCATTGCTTCATTAAATGTGGCACTTACATTAGTTGTGAGTGCTACACCTGTTGCAGCATTGATTGGATTTGTTGCTGTTACCTCGGGGCAAATACCAACAAGTCCTACATCTTCTGTAACTTTTTTACAAGCCGATGCAAAAACAATTAACAGTAAAAAAAGAGATAGTTTGCTGATGAAATTGGAAAAACTTTTACGCGAATGCAAATGAGGATAGCACTCAATAGTGAGGTAGCTGTGTTTCATAGGGTGAATTTAAATGTACCGCCTTGTTTAATTTTTTTAACCGGGTACGAGGACAAAACTATACAAGGTAATCGATGAATTTGTTACATGATTGACGGAAAGTGTTACATCATTCACAGATTTTTTTTACCACGATATGTACCAATCAATAACTATTGTTTAAAAAAAGATGGCGACAAGCCTGTCACCTTTTTAAACTGGTTAGATAAGTGCGCCGTACTGCTGTAGTGCAGCTTTCGGGCTATTTGAGTAAGCGTTAATTCACCAATTGTCAACAGCTCTTTTACACGTTCTATTTTTTGTGCCATGATAAATTTCTGTATGGTGACACCTTCGATCTCTGAGAAGATATTGGACAAATAAGTATAATCATATTCCAGCTTATTACTTAGGTGTACTGACAAATTTGTTTTTAATTGTTCATTTGAATAATGAACATGCTCTATGATCACTTCTTTTATTTTTTCTACCAGCAGGCTTTTCTTATTGTCTTTTAATTCTGCAACAGGCCGCTTATGCAAAGCCACTGCGGACACAGGGAAGGTGGCAGTTAATAAGCAACCCTGTCCGGGTTTAGAAGTAATGTGTGCAATTCCATTATACGTAAGTGACCGGTTTTTAATATTCGCCAATCCTATTCCTTTACATGTTTTAGCCGCATTAAAACCAATGCCATTATCTGATATTGTTAATTGAATAAAGTTTTCATTTTGTAAAAGCTCCAGCTGCACATTTGTTGCATCGGCATGTTTAGCAACATTATTCAGTTGTTCCTGAATGATGCGAAATAAATTGAGCTTGAATTTGTTGGTAACATTATGTTCCAGGAACCTTTTTAGTTTACAAACAATTTTTATTCCTTTGGTCTCAGCCAGGTCCTGGCACATATTTTCTATGGCTGCACAAAGCCCGAGCTCCAGGATCGTGTCGGTAGTTAAACCCCTGGAAAGTTTCCTTATTTCTTCAATAGCAAGGTTAGTGTATTCAGTTGAACGGCTTAAATAGAGCTTACTATCTACACCATCCTTCACCATTTCCAAATACAATTTAGAAACGCCAAGCAATTGGTTCACATTGTCATGTAATTCTCTTCCTAGTTCCGATCTTTCTGTTTCCTTTGCTTCTTCTGCCGCCTCTAAAATTTGCTTTTCTTTTAATTGTATTTCTTGCGCCAGTCTTTTTTCCAGCACCACCTGTTTGCTCTGGTCTTTTATATAACCTATCCTTCGGTAGGCTTTCCCATCGGCATTACGCAACACAATACAACTCGTTACCACGTCCACTACAGAACCATCGGCTTTTAAAAAACGATAAGCATATTTCCACTCTGCGGAGGGTGACAGAAGCATCTTTTCATAATCTGCTATTAAGGCCTCTTTATCCTCCGGGTGAATATGACTGTAAAGGCGTTTAGCCGGTAAAGTGTTTTTCTTTAATGGGTAGCCAAAATTCTTGGTATACGCATCACTGATAACAACCTTGTTCGCTATAAGGTCTATATCATATAAAATATCGGATGAAGAATTAAAAATGAGTTTGAAATTTGCTTCGTATTCGGAAAGCAATTTTTTTCTTGAATTGATTTCATCATCCAATTTTTCTTCCAATTCCTTTTGGCGGCTAAGGTCCTGCATCGCACCAATCATACGGTAGGCCGTACCATCAGCATGTCTGAAAATGTTGGCGCGGCTTACCACTTTTGCAACAGAGCCATCAGCCCTTACATACTGGTAGGCACTTTCGTAATCAGTACCGGGCAAAAGTATAGCGTCTTTTAATTTTTTTTCTTCTGCTTCTTTATCAACCGGGTGTATATGATCTTTCCAATCGTCAAAGCTTCTTTTATTGTCTTTAATGGCATAGCCAAACATCTCTTCAAACCCTTCACCTAAAAAAACTTCATTGGTGTCTATGTTATACTCCCAAATAACATCAAAAGAAAGTTTAGTTGCTAATTGAAATTTTTCACTTTCCACCTCCAGTTTATTCGTTTGCTCTTCGAGGTTCTTTTCCAGTTTTTGCAAACTGCTTATATCTTTTATGGCGCCGATCAATCGAATTACTTGGCCGGTTTTATTTCTTATAATACTTGCCCTGCTTTTTGTAGCAGCAACCGTTCCATCCTGTCTTTTAAAGTCAAATGAATCATTCCAAACTTTTTTATTAGAAGTAAGTGCTTTTTGTAATTTCTTCTCAACAATATCCTTTTCTTCATGTAAAAGGCAACTGGTAAAATCATCAAAGCTCACCGTATGATTTTGAACTTTATAACCAAATAATTCCTCCACACTATCGCCCACATAAATAGCACCTGTTTCTACATTCCAGTCCCACATAACATCATACGAAGCCTTAGCAATAAACTGTAACCACTTGTTATTTTTTGCTAACCTTTGATTTGATTTTGTCAGGGCGATTTTTATATTATCCGATACCAGCTTTTCTTTTTGATCATCAATATTTTTTTGATCTAAAATGTTTTGGCTCCTGTCGGTAATGGTCGTAATTGATTTTTCAATACCATCTTCATCAACAAATACAGCCGAAGTAATTTCGCAGGGAAAAGAAGTACCGCATTTTTTTACAGCATACACCAAAGCCATTGATTGGCCTTCGGCCTTTCTTTGCTTCAGCATTTTTTTAAAATTGCTTTCCTGTATATCAAAGATTTGGGTTCTGCTTTTTGCTACCAACTCTTTTTTAGAATAGCCAAGAAGTTTACATGCGGTTTTATTGCTTACAATTATTTCTCCTGTATTAACATTTGAAATAATTGTTGCCTGGAACGAATGATCAAAAGCAAGTTGTTGAAGATTACTGGCTGTTTCAGTTTTGGACTTAGAAGGTTTGGTGCTCATAGGGTCAATTCCTGCTGGAATTTTATTCATTATCTGTAAAGTAACCTAATTCTTACTAAGATTAATTTTTGATAAGGGGAATAATGTTTTATACTTATTGAATACATTATGGAATAATTATAGATAAAGCCTCGAAATTGTTCTTGCATTTGCCATAGTGAAAATCCGCCAGCAGGTTTGAAAGATAAACAGGCATCCAGGCAACAATAAATAACCCTGCTAAGAATAGCAGGGCATTATCGTGAAAAACTTTACGAAACGAAAGTTCATAAACTTCGTTTCCAGGCCAATGATTGTTACTGTATTACTACAGCTTGACAAACATTTTGATCAGTTCAAAAATCATGAACAATACGAAACCTGACATTAAAATTGCAAAAACGTGATTGAGTGTAAACCTTTTTATCATCTGTTAATAATTTACGGGTGAACTAAAAAATTATTTAGTTTCCAAGATGATATACGGATAAAAGCGTGGGCTTGCCGCTAAGATATAATAATTATTGAAAAATCAAAACTGTAAGCTAAGTTATTTATCCAGTTGTTTTTTTGTGCTTAGTTTATAACTCCAATTTGACCAGTTTAAGGATTTATTCTATACGGCCGGCACCGGAAAGGGTAAGCGCTTTTTGTTTATAAGGGCCCTCCTTTTTAATAAATGCTCATGTGGATTGGTAAATGCAAAGTCCTCTTAGCTGCCCGGTATAAAAGTTCGCATTTTGGACAATTAGTGCGGATATTTTTTATAATTCATTCAGTATCATTAAAAGTTCAAAATTGGATTAACGAACTTTAGTTCGCATATTTATGAGTTGTGTGCTATTTGTGCTAACCTGCTTATAATTCAAAATGAAGACCATTTTACCATTCTTATTATTTGTTTTTACTTCCTGTCATAGCCAAAACAATGTATCGTTGACTTTTGTAAATAAATCATCTTTCCCTATAGATTCAATTGTTATCCAAAAACCAGAAAAAGTCATCATTGGGAAAATCGCAGTTGGACAACAGTCTTCAAAAATCCTAAATGATGTGCAATTGAATACTTATAATGAAGGCGCTTTCCAATTTGCAGCTTATCAAAGGGGAAAAATACTTACGGGGACGTGGGGCTTCCATGACTTTGGTATGCTGAGTTCGAAAAAGGAAACTTTTTACATCAATGACAACGGCATCACATCTACAGACAAGCCTTTGCAGAAGCCAGAAGAATTCAGGTTATATTTCTACAATGCGTCTTCACAAAAGATAGATTCAATTATCAATAGCATTGGTAAAATCATTAAAGTCAACGAATTTTCTCCAAGAAACTTTGAAGTTGTTTACGACTATGACGAAATTGAACACTATAAAGAGTTTGCGATAGCGATAGACAGTAAAAGATGGAGCAGTAAAATTGAACATGATTTTAGCAATTGGAACAATCCGCAGACTTTCTTTTATTTTGAAAATGACACTTTAAAGAAAGGTTCCCGACCGTGGAGAGAACCATTGGAATTTATAGTTGATTTACAAGTTAATTTGCCGTTCCCTTCAGATTCAGTGAAAGCAGAATCTAATTCAATTGTAAAGAAATATTATTTCCACCAACCAAAGTATGTGAGAATTGTGTTTGACTTTAAAAAGCTGAAGCAATCTCCTGAATTTACAGTAACAGCGAAAAATAAGAAGTATCAAGTAGACCTAAGCTCTCATGACTTTTCAAATATCTATTCTAACCAAAAGATTTTATACTTGGAAGAAAAAGGAATTAGAAGCTTAACTGACTAAAACAGCACACAACAGCAGTTTTGCAAAAGTTGGGCTGATGCAATAAATTTAAAATGTAAATCACTATTCGGCTTCAGTGCAGGTGTTAAGCAGATGAATAATAAATGCCCAACCTTCGCAAAGCTGTTAAACGTTGTGTGCAAGTGTGACCGATAACAATACGTAAAGCGGACCCATTCACCCATCACTTAAAAAAAAACACAATGAAGAACTCAAAACAAAACATATTATTGAAGTTTTCACTTATCATCACTTTTATTATCGGAGCATCTAATGCGGTTTTTTCGCAGGTTAACTTTGAAGCTGAAACGTCCAAGTTTTTAATTCTAATTGAAACAACTGAAAATGGAGTAAAGTTTACGAGCCAAAAAGGTTGCGCCTGGAAAGAATTGACGTTCACATTAAACCAAGACAAGCCACAAGCAATTGACCAATATGGTATGACATCTTTGAATAAAGACAAACCTACAGAAGATAAAAACCTTGCTAATTTTCTTTTCATTATTAAAAAGACAAAAGAAGGAATTAGTTTAGACGGGAAAGGTGGAACTGCTTGGACGAAATTAAGTTTTGGCTGCGCAAAAGGAAAATGTTCTCAGTACATTGACTTTAATGGTATGGCTCGGAAAGACTAACTTTCTTTTATAATTTCCTTACATGTACACCAGCACACAACAGTGTGTTTATAAAAATGTAGCTGGACATCAAGCATTCAAGTATAAATCTCTATTGGCTTTTTGAGGTTAATTGAAACTGACGTTTTTCAAATACCACAACTTCATAAACACTTTTAACGTTGTGCGTAAGTTGTTCAGGCATTCAAGAAACATAAGATTAATTATTTCAACCAACCATTAACCTTCTGAATATGACTAAACTTTTCAACGCTTTACTGAAATTCAGCCTGTATCTGTTTTTCTTGTCATTTCTTATAGGTCTATTCTTGCTGTATTCTGGCTCAAATGCTTATACCTTGTTTGGCAAAATCGGGTTGCTGTCCTCGGTGGTGTTTACAACGATTGTGATTGGCGAAGTTATGGCTTCAGAAAATGCAAGTTTTATCACAAAATTTATTTGGATTGCTTCCTTTCTGGCATTTCAAATTTTTGCTGGAATGGCATACTACTTTGTAGATAGAAAAACAATTTACCGAGCACAGGCAACAACAGCTTGGTACCTACGCACAACAGTTGCTTTCCTCAACAGCGGCAGACGTGCTGCTATATGACTGAAAAATAAATAGTATACTTTAGAACCAAAATCAACATCTTCACTGCCAATCCCACTGCTGCGGAAAGCAGTCTGATGTTGTACGCAACCTTGCACAAGCCGCGTTAAAGTTTAAGCAAGTAGTTTGACACCTTACCAATGAGAACAAAGCTTTTCCTTTTCCTGACATTTATTTTGACACTTGCTTTTGCTTCTTGCAGCAAGGCGACACCTGCAGGTTTTTGGAAAAACTACTATAAAGACTTAATTAAAAAGAATATTAGCGACCAAGGACCATACGGAGGACACAGAGCAATTTATTGGAAGAGTGACGAGACAAACAACTTTACTTCAGCTCATGTTCTTGATTTTGCAAAGAAAAACGGCTGGACACTTGTTGACAGTTCAGAGCACAACAACGACCAGACAAACAAATGGACGTACGACAACAAAGCAGTTTTTCCGTTAACAAGTGCAGGCTTTTCTGCAACAGCTCAGAACAACACACAATTAGAACATTTTCCTCGTTGGTTTGGTGGACAAGTAACAGTTTTCAAATTCAAAACAGGTTGGGTGACAATTGAGCCAGGAACAGACAATTCAATTGAAGAAAACGGCTTTGTTGTTATAAACAGTGACAGGACGCAAATGGCAGTTTATCATGTATGGGGTGAATAAAGGCAAAGCACACT
>JAKFCI010000096.1:0-6249 GCA_036676725.1 Chitinophagaceae bacterium | reverse complement strand
GATATTGAAATTATTTTTGAAGAAGGCGGTTATGGAAAAATCAGTGAAGGTTGTGATGCACCATATGATAACATCAGCTGGCAATTAACCAATAACAGGTTAGACATTCAAATTCCAAGCGGTGACCTAAACCTTGATATAACGCAATTAACCAGGAGCTCCATGAAGGGAAATGATGTTGTGCAGGTTGATGGCAGGTCTGTAACCATTACTTATTCTTTGACAAGAAGGTAAAAGTGTAAAGATCTTCTCCCCTTTGATCTCATGGCGATCACTTATTTTCGCGCCTTTTAAGAAAGCCATTGTATGGAAACGAACTTGAAAGGTGCGACTTTAAAGAAAACCATCATTCACTATGTTGGCAGTAAAAACAATTTAGATGCGCTACATCTTTCTAAAAATTCTTTGTCGCTAGACAATGAAACACTCGAAATCATTGGCGATCGTTTTTTATCAAAATTCAGTACGTCAGTTGAGTTTTTCCAGTTTCAGCATCCATCTTCTTTACAATACAATGAAGTGTATAATTACGCTGCAGCGCTATTCCTTGATAAAGATTCATTTGAAGAAAGTTCCATTCAAATAGCCAAACATTTATACGAAAGTTCTACGCATCCAAAGGTGAAAGGTGGCGAATTATATGTTTGCTTGTTTGAAGGATTACCTGTGGAAGGAAGAATTGTTTCGGCTGTAGGTTTGTTTAAAACAGAAAATAAATCCTTGTTTCTCGATGTAGAGCGCAACGACAATGATTTTTTGTTGCAAATGAAAGAAGGTGTCGAGATCAACAAAATGGACAAAGGCTGCCTGATCATCAATACCAATAAAGACGATGGTTTTGATGTATTGATCTTCGATAACCAAAATCGCGGTGAGGAAGCTTTATACTGGAAAGAAAAGTTTTTAAATCTAAGCCCGCGCAAAAATGAGTTTCACCATACCAACCATTTTCTTACCCTAACCAAGCAATATATTACAGAACACCTGGACGATGAATTTGGAGTTGACAAAAAAGAGCAGATAGAATTACTATCCAGGTCGATAGATTATTTCAGGAGCAAAGAAACTTTTGACATCAATGAATTTCAGTCCGAGGTTTTTGAAAGTGATGAACGCATAGAATCCTTTCGCAGCTTTGGATCGAAATACGTTGAAAAGAATGATTTTGACATTACCTCGAGTTTCGACATTTCCACGCAAGCCGTAAAAAAACAAACACGTATTTTTAAAAGCGTGCTAAAACTTGATAAAAATTTCCATATTTACATTCATGGCAACACCGACCTGATAGAAAAAGGAATGGATGACGACGGTCGTAAATTTTATAAGATCTATTATAAGGAAGAAGCGTAATGAAACAAAGTTTAGCACATATTGCTTTAGTGGTTAGGGATTATGATGAAGCGATTGAATTCTATACCCAAAAGTTAGGTTTTGTATTGGTAGAAGATACACGTTTGTCGGAAACAAAAAGATGGGTATTGGTGGCACCACCAGGATCAAGCGGTTGTTCCTTATTGTTAGCCAAAGCAGTTGGCGAAGAACAGGCAAGCCGCGTAGGTAACCAAACAGGCGGAAGGGTGTTCTTATTTCTGAATACAGATGATTTTGAAAGAGATTACAACAGCATGAAACAAAAAGGCATTTCTTTTATACGGGAGCCAGTAATAGAAACCTGGGGCACAGTAGCTGTATTTGCTGATTTGTATGGAAATCTATGGGACTTGATACAACCGAAAATACAATAGCTTATCATCCTCTAAAGGAATTATTGTTGATGTCTTCCAGAATAATTAATTTACAAACGATTCCGATTAACTTTTAAAAAGTATTATGAAGCAAATATTCATTGCAGTTGCTATTCTCTTTTCAGGTATGGTTGCAAATGCGCAAGCAAAAGAAACCAAATCAAAAGGTCCGGATAAAGACAAAAAGCTGATGACGGTTGAAGCTTCTTGCGGCCAATGCAAGTTGGGTTTGGAAGGGGATGATTGCAACCTGGCTGTACGCATTGATGGCAAAGCTTATTTTGTAGATGGTTCAAGTATCGATGATCATGGCGATGCACATGCAGACGATGGTTTTTGTAGTGCAATAAGAAAAGCGGAAGTTCAAGGCGATATTGTTGACAATCGTTTTAAAGCCACTTACTTTAAATTACTCCCGGAGCCTAAGAAGAAAGACTAATAAATGCTGGTTAACAGCAAACAGCTTTGAAATATATTACCCGAACTGTTTGGATATTATCGCTTGTCAGTTTGTTTACAGATATGGCAAGCGAAATGCTCTATCCAATTATGCCCATCTATTTAAAAAGCATCGGCTTTTCAATAGTACTCATTGGTGTTTTAGAAGGTGTGGCCGAAGCAACTGCTGGTTTGAGCAAAGGCTACTTTGGAAAACTTTCAGACAACAGCGGGAAAAGAGTTCCATTCGTACAAATAGGTTATGCGTTTAGTGCCATTTCAAAACCGATGATGGCCTTTTTTATTTATCCTCTTTGGATATTTTTTGCACGTACCATTGATCGTTTTGGAAAAGGAATACGCACCGGTGCAAGGGACGCCATCCTTTCTGACGAAGCCTCCCCTTCCACAAAAGGAAAGATCTTCGGCTTCCATCGTTCCATGGATACATTTGGTGCTGTACTCGGGCCGGCATTGGCCTTGCTCTACTTATATTACTACCCGGCAGATTATACCACTCTTTTTTATATTGCTTTTATACCCGGGCTCATTGCTGTTTTGGCAACTTTTTATTTAAAAGATAAACGGGTAAAGATCATTAAAGAAAAAAAAGCTACCTCCTTCTTTTCATTTATTCATTACTGGAAAGAAAGCCCTAAAAGCTACCGCACGCTTGTTACAGGTTTACTGGCATTTACCTTGTTCAATAGCTCGGATGTTTTTCTTTTATTGAAAGCCAAACAAGCCGGACTTGATGATACGATGGTGATTGGTGTTTATATTTTTTACAACCTGGTATATGCGCTTTTTGCTTTTCCCGTTGGCATTATAGCAGACAAAATAGGATTGAAGAAAACGTTTATTACCGGGCTGTTTTTGTTTGCGCTTGTGTATTTCGGCATGTCGGTCAATGACAACCTCTATGTTTTCTTTATTTTGTTTTTTATTTATGGCTTGTATGCTTCTGCAACAGAAGGCATATCGAAAGCCTGGATCAGTAACATTTCGCAACCAAAGGATACAGCTACTGCGATTGGCACCTATTCAGGTTTTCAAAGCATCTGCACCATGCTGGCAAGCTCCTTAACAGGATTGATCTGGTATCAATTAGGCGCTGATGCCGCTTTTATTACAACGGCAGTAGCAACACTGGTGATCATCATTTATTTTTTTACCATTCCTAAACCGGCGGTTGTAGTAATTGTAAATGACGAAAGTGTTTGATAGTTGTAAACACGAAAGATTTATTAACAATCTTCAATAGCATTCAAAACGTACAAGTGTGCGACGCAACGAAAGCATAATAGTAGTAATGCAGCAGGTTCAATAATTAAAAACGTTGTGTTTGAAAAGATGAATTAACAGAAGCATGCCCAATCAATTCGTCGGCCCGTGCACCAAAAGGACGATAATAAACTAAGATCGTATAATTATTTTCAGTCGTCCAGTTATTGCCTTCGGTTGTACTAAAATCAGGATAACTTTTTTTACCGGCAGGCATGGTTACGTATTGGTAATTGTAATAACCCTGTTTCAGGTATAAAGTTTTTTCATACACACCTTTATCCTCGTTGAATTCCATTAGTCCTTCATTCCCTTGGGCGTAATTTGTTACTTCACCAAAAAGGTGTACGTCAGTTGCGGGGAAAGGCCTTCCGCCGGGTGGTACATATTTAAAATGTACCAGTCCGTATTCGCTTTGCCAGAATGGATTGACACTTTCAAAGGTTTCAATGGTATAACTGCCATTCAAATCGCGGTAATACACGTACACCTGGCCGTTACGGGAAACATCAGGCTTAACATTTACCTTGGTTGTGTCGCCTTTCGTATCCATGTTTTGCATGCGATCGCTTAATAAACGAAAACTCCTAAGGTCAAGCCAGCGCCATTCTTTGCCAGCTGGCATGGCTGTAATTCCTTCATCGCTGTATTCGTAATAATTGCCACGGTAAATAGTTGGCCTGTCTATGTATAATGAAGTTTGCCAGTTGTTGTTTTGCAACACCACGATCTTTAGATCCTGCGGACTCATTATTTGGATTCTCGAATCGGTTGTAATGGCTATTTGCAATTTTTGGTGGGAGCGAAAAAGTTGCGAGTTAAAAGGCTGCTGCAATTGAACGCCAACAGATGTTTTATTTTCGGCTACTACAAACCGTTTGGTGAAAATGATTTGTGATGGGTCGTTGTTTAAAAAAATATTAAGCAGGTAATTACCTGAACGGGTTGGAAAGGAACTCCTGTCGGGGACAGCGGCCTGGTAATGAATGTAGCGACTATCGGTAATAGATGAAACCCGGTAATTGGAAATGCGTACGTTTTGAAATCCTTTGGTGTACTCGAAAGTACTAAGCATGCTTGGCGTCCAGTCTGCATTGCACAATTGAAAATTGTAGTAATAGTTTTTTACAGAAGCATCCATATCATCGAAATGAAGCTCCAGACCATCGGCGCTGCCTAATTGCAATACCGGAAAAGAAGTCTGATCGCCATTGCGGTACAACTTGATCGATTTGATATTTGTGTGCTGCGCCTTGCTTGCTGTTGTATTTGTTTGCGAAAGCACCGGGGTTTTACAAGCAGCAAGCGACCAGCAAATTAAGATAGCGGCACACCATTTCATATTGATATATCTTTTTTGAATGATCTAAAATTAATGTTTTATCATCCACTCCTTATTTTTGAAGCGTTAAATAAAAGACAGCCAGCATTACATCTTATCTTAAAGCTTATTTTTATTTGTGAACATTTCTTCTTTAATAGCACGGCGTATTGCTTTTAACCAACAAAAATCTTTTTCAAGGTTCATTATCAGGCTTTCCATAATAGCCACCATCATTAGTGTTGCTACCATGATCATTACACTATCTTTTGTGAATGGCTTTGAAGAAACGGTGAGCAACAAGGTATTTTCTTTTTGGGGACATGTTCGGGTGCAGGCCCGTCAACCTATGAAGGCAAACATTTCTGAAGAAGTGCCTATTGAAGCTAATGATACGCTGGTAAGAGAAGTAAGGTCAATGCCGGAAGTTTCATCCATTCACCCTTTTGCAACCAAGTATGCCATTTTAAAAACGAACGAGGAAATGGATGGCGTGCTTTTAAAAGGTTTTGATTCCACTTACAACTTTAAACACCTTGAAGGCTTTTTACAACAAGGGCGGTGGGTAAATTTTAACGACTCCACCTATTCACGGGAAATGGTCATTTCAACCAATACAGCTAACCAGCTGCATTTAAAACTGAATGACCGCCTGCTCATTTATTTTGTCCGCGCCGATGGATCGCTGCGACCAGATAAGTTAACCATTGTAGGCATTTATAAAACCGGCATCGAAGAATACGATAAAACTTTTGCCATTGGTGATATAAAGTTGATACGCCGGTTAAATAGCTGGCAGGAAAATGAAATTGGTGGTTACGAGATATTTTTAAAAGACTTTAATAATATGGATGCCGTAAGTGCAGGAATCTATGAGCATGAACGTTTTCCACGTTTATGGGAAACACAAACCGTAAAAGAAATTTATCCCAACATTTTCGACTGGTTAAATATTGTTGGCTATAATGGTCGCATCCTGATCGTCATTGTAACGGTTATCGTGATCATCAACTTTATAACCTGTTTAATTATTTTGGTTTTGGAAAGAGTTCGAATGATCGGGATATTAAAAGCAATTGGTGCATCTGACTGGGCCATCCAAAAAATATTTTTATACCATTCTGCATTGATCACTTTTTCGGGTATAATATTGGGAACCGCCATCAGCCTGGGTTTGCTGTGGTTGCAAATGAAAACAGGGTTTGTAAAATTAAAAGAAGCAGAATATTATATGCCTACTGCTGCTGTTAGAATTGATTCTCTGCAAGTGCTGACAGTAATTGGTGCAACCCTGGTCATTTCAATTCTTGTATTGCTGATTCCTTCTTTCCTAGTCAAAAAAATTCAACCCATTAAAGCAATCCGGTTTAATTAAAAGGGTAAATTAATTAGTAACAAGATGCGATAAAATAATACCTGTGGCCACAGCAGCATTTAAGGATTCTGCGCCGCCTAACC